>NZ_JBMIRP010000097.1:0-240610 GCF_049202975.1 Ureibacillus sp. MALMAid1270
TTGAAAGATTTTTATCGTTCGTGATTAAGCCTGAACGTTCCCATTCTTTCACTTGGCGATACAGTGGTAAATATTGAATGAACTTATCATATATTAATTTTGCCAACACCGTTGGACCTGCAATACTTCGTGGAATAACCGCCATCGGCGCTTTTCCACGTTTAATTTGAGCGTTTTGTGCCGTGTCTTTTTTACATTGCTTGCACTCATATGCATACTCAATGTGTTGTACGCGAACCATTCTTGCTGGGATAAATTTTGCTTCTTCACGTGCAACGCTGCTTCCGATTCTATACATGTCACTTTGACAACAGTCGCATTGTGTATTACTTGGATGATGATGTACTTCCTCAATCTCTACTCCTTCAATAAATGAGTCATTCCGCTTTTTGTTTTTTGTTCTACGAATAACTGTGTAGCTAATAGTCTCCGTGCTTTGTTCTTCTGTGTGCTCAGATTCGTTAAAAGAAGGATCATCCTCGAATAAGGAGCACTGACCATCTGGTGCTTGATATTTTGATTTCTCTGATTTTGAACCATATAACGCTTTTGTTAATTGGCGAACTTGTTCAGTTAACGCTTCAATTTGTTTCAATAAATCTTTATTTTGTTTTGTTAAATCACCGTTTTGTAGTTTCATATAAGTCAGCTGTTCTTCAAAAAGTTGAACCATTTTTTCTGTTGTTATTGAAGCGTTCGTCAAGTTATTCACCACATTTCCGTCCAGTATTTTCTAAAACCTATTATACATTTAGAATAATGAGTTTAAAAGACACCTTTAGAAGATTTCGCAATTGCTTTTGGTTGTGATAAAGATAATCCTTCTAACAACCAGCGCAATTCTTGATGTGATAAATTTCGTACTTCTGCTTCATTTTTCGGCCATTGCAACTTCCCGTTATCTATACGTTTATACAATAAAGCAAATCCGTCACCATCAAAATATAAACATTTATAACGGTCTCGACTCCATCCAGAAAATAAGAAAATCGCATCACAATAAGGATCTAGCTGAAATGAATCCTGCACAAGCGTAGCCAAGCCGTCTATTCCTTTACGCATATCCGTTCGACCACAAATGATATAGATTTTTTTCACCTTTGTAAAATCATGAATCATGGTTGCGTAACTCCTTCATAATTGTTTGAATGACAAAGTTCTTAACATCAGGGTAAAAGGAAATTTTTAATTCATTCGCTTGAATTACGCAGATTGGTTTTGCTGGTGAACGACTCGTATTACTAGAAGAAGTTGGAGTAGGTTCCAACTTGACTGGAACGATTGAAACCTTATTTGTTGACATAAAAAACACCTCCCTTGAAAAGATACTTTTATAGTACCGGGAGGTGCGTTCTGAAAATATGCGTTATTTGATTACGGGCTTACTTTATATATACATAATTAATGTAAATAATCTACCCTCAATAACTGTTTCTCTAATACAAATAACGAAGAAGTTACTTCAATCTAGCTTTCTCATGTATAATAGAAATAATGAATTTTTTGAAGGAAGTGCCGTGAGTGTTACATAAATGGGAAGGCATTGTCATAAAATCTCGCGCTTATGGCGAGTCAAATAAAATCGTTACCCTTTTGACGAGAGAAGCAGGTAAAGTAACGGTGATGGCAAGAGGAGCAAAAAAACCAACAAGTCGTTTAGCGGGAATTACACAAACCTTTATGCATGGAATGTTTGTATGTCAGCGTACGAGTGGAATGGGAACACTCCAACAAGGAGAGCATTTAAACTCGATGCGACATGTTCTAACGGACATTACGTTAACTGCCTATGCAAGTTATATCGTTGAAATTATCGATCGGCTTGTGGAAGAGGGGAAACCTGAACCTTATGCTTTTGATGTTTTACAACAAGCTCTCAATGCAATTGAAGAAGGTTATGATCCTGAGGCAATTACTTTATTCGTAGACTGGAAGATGCTTCCCTATACTGGGGTGCAGCCAATTTTACATGCATGCGCTCAATGTGGAGCCGTGGATGGGGAATTTGCTTTTTCTTTCTCACAAGGGGGTTTTTTATGCCACCGTTGTTTTCATCTAGATCCTTATATCATTCGTTTGACACCAACTCAATTGAAATTAATCCGTATGTTTTATATGGTGCCGATTGAGCAATTAGGAAAACTAGAGTTGAAGCGAGAAACGAAAAGATTTATTAAAAAAATCGTTACAACCATCTATGAAGAACAAACAGGCATTCGATTGAAATCTAGAACTTTTATCGAGCAATTAGAAAGAACGCCTGAGTTATTGCCAAGAAAGACCGATAAAAAGGAGGATAGCGAATAGCTACCTCCTTATCTTAATTCTGCTAATAAAGGCATTAAATCTTGTTTATATGCTTTCCAAAACAATTCTTGCATTTCCTGCTGTACTTTTGCTTTTTTGAAATCAATTAACTCGTTATATAAGGCTATCACCTCATCATCCTTAAAACTTAAACGATGATTAATTCTTTCTCTATCAGTATCAATGTGAAGTGTTATATATGAATCTATGAGTAATTGTAACTGGTTTGTATTTTTTATCGCTAAATCGTAAGCTTCCTTATGAAATTGTCCTATAGATGAATATAGATTAATTCGTTTTCTATGATATGAAGCTAATTCTTTTAGTTCTTCCAAACGTAAATTTGCTGTATAAAGAATATGATTCGCAGCATAATGCGATGGTAATTCTCTATTTAAAAGCGTTACAACTACAAATTGTAGTTGTTCATATAAATCTTTTTTTGTATCCCTTTCAATCTGCTTTTTTGATATTGCCTGAAAAAACATACTACTCCCCCCTAAGTACAAAAATCCCCTTACCACTAATATACCGAATTGGAAATAACTATTCATTAATAAAATTTGAATCTTCTGAATTTTTATTAAGGAATAGAAGGAAATGAAAAACTATCAGAAAATGATCCTAGTGATCAATTGGAGGTATAGAGCAATCTTATTGAGTGAACAAAGTGGGTTATAGTGACCATATGGATTGAAATTCTAATCGAAAGGTAACAGAGAAGGCTAATCAGTGACCATTTGGGTTGAAATTGCAATGGAAAGGTAACAGAGAAGCACTCTCAGTGACCAAACAGGTATGATTTAACACAGAAAGGTAACATAGAAACATTCAATTAGACCTGTTCCAGTAGTAGTCTTGTAATCGTAAAAAACCACTCAAGTAAACCAGATACAAAATAAAGGAGCATATCTCGCATTAGCGAAATATGCTCTATTTTTTTTAGAATTGTAAATGTTTTTCGATATAAGCTTTCACTTCTGAAATTGGCATACGTACTTGATCCATAGAGTCGCGGTGACGTACTGTTACTTGACCGTCTTCTTTTGAATCGAAGTCGTAAGTGATACAGAATGGTGTACCGATTTCATCTTGACGACGGTAACGTTTACCAATTGATTGTGATTCATCATAATCAACAGGGAATGATTTACGAAGTTCATCCCAAACAGCTGTTGCATCATCAGCAAGCTTTTTCGATAATGGTAGAACTGCTGCTTTAAATGGTGCTAGTGCTGGGTGGAAGCGTAGTACTGTACGTACATCGCCACCTTCTATTTCTTCTTCATCGTATGCATCAACTAAGAATGCTAACGTAACACGGTCTGCACCTACAGATGGTTCGATACAATATGGAACGTAACGCTCGTTAGTTACTGTATCAATATAAGTGAAATCTTCACCTGAATGCTCCATATGTTGTTTTAAATCGTAGTCTGTACGGTCTGCGATACCCCATAATTCACCCCAACCGAATGGGAAGCGGTATTCAATGTCAGTTGTTGCATTTGAGTAATGAGATAACTCCTCTTCACCGTGATCGCGAAGGCGAATACTATCTTCTTTAATACCTAAGTTTAATAACCAGTTTTTACAGAATTCTTTCCAATAATTTTGCCATTCTAAATCTTCCCCAGGTTTACAGAAGAATTCAAGTTCCATTTGTTCGAACTCACGTGTACGGAAAGTGAAGTTACCAGGTGTGATTTCGTTACGGAATGATTTACCTACTTGTGCAATACCGAATGGGATTCTTTTACGCATTGAGCGTTGAACGTTTTTGAAGTTCACAAAAATACCTTGAGCAGTTTCAGGGCGTAAATAAATTTCATTTGTTGAAGATTCAGTAACACCTTGGAATGTTTTGAACATAAGATTGAATTGGCGAATATCTGTAAAGTCATTTTTACCACAGTCTGGGCATGTTACTTCAAGCTCTTCCATTTTTGCTTTCATTTGATCGAAGCTCATACCATCTACAACGATTTCTTGGCCTGTTTTTTCAATGGATGCTTCTTCGATTAGTTTATCTGCGCGGTGTCTTGCTTTACATGATTTACAGTCGATCATTGGGTCATTAAAGTTACCTACGTGACCAGAAGCAACCCAAGCACGAGGGTTCATTAAGATTGCAGCATCAAGACCTACATTGTATGGAGATTCTTGAACGAATTTTTGCCACCAAGCACGTTTTACGTTGTTTTTAAGTTCAACACCTAATGGACCGTAATCCCAAGTGTTTGCTAAACCTCCGTAAATTTCAGATCCAGGAAATACAAACCCACGGTGTTTGGCAAGGGCTACAATTGTTTCCATTGATTTTGTTGTCATGAATATTCCTCCTATAGAAAAAATAAAATAAAAGCACCCGTCTCCGGGCACAATGGTTTTATGCCCAGGGACGAGTGCTTTACCCGCGGTTCCACCCTGATTGACTGAAAAACTGTTGGCAAGCGTTCGCACTCTGCGTTACGAGGTTCTTCACAATCCTCACGAACCCAAAAAGTTCGCTCCGGTTGTTCATCACCTCGTGCCTTGATTGACAAACGCTTTCAATCAGTTTTTCCTACTTACCAAAGCGTTTGCAAATCCGAGAACTTGCTGTTTTTCAATCCTCTTTTAATTTCAATGGCTCAAGGGTGCCGTTTCTCTTTTCGATGTAGGCTTTCACCAAATCCTACTCGCTTTTGTGGAAAAGATACTTATAGTCCTATCATTGCCTTATGATTTTGTTAGCTATAGTTTATGCTAATAATCTTAACTATGTCAATATTGTAGCATCTACTACTTTTCTTAGCAATTCATTGAATATTAGTATATAATATTTAAGTAAAAGTATAACACTATTTGAGGCGGGTGAGTCCAATAGAACTCAATAAACGTCAGGACACGATTCTGCAGATTGTCAAAGAAAATGGTCCTATTACTGGAGAGCAAATTGCAGAACGACTGAATTTGACTCGGGCAACATTAAGACCAGATTTAGCCATACTAACTATGGCTGGTTTTTTAGATGCTAGACCTCGTGTCGGGTATTTTTATTCAGGTAAAAAAACAATGGCAAGCGTTACAGAATCAATGATGAACTTAAAAGTTAAAGATTTTCAATCAGTTCCTGTTGTGGTATCTGAAAACATGATGGTATATGATGCCATCGTGCACATGTTTTTAGAAGATGTGGGAACTTTATTTGTTGTAGACCATAGATCACACTTACAGGGTGTACTGTCAAGAAAGGATCTACTTCGAACAAGTATTGGCACTCAAAATTTAAATCAAATCCCAGTACATATCATAATGACTAGAATGCCGAATATTGTATTTTGTCATAAAACAGACTCTCTAATCGTTGCAGCAAAAAAATTAATCGAGAGACAAGTAGATTCGCTTCCGGTCGTGAATGAGAAAGAAGATGGATTTGAAATTGTTGGGCGCATAACAAAAACGAATATTACAAAAGCATTTATATCATTAGCTGAAACGCATGATTTATAAGGAGTGCTAATTTGAAAAAGTTACAAGTATATGTCGTATCCGATTCTGTTGGTGAGACTGGTGAACAGGTAGTTAAAGCAGTTATTACTCAATTCCGTCCAAACTTTGATAATACGATTATTCGAAAATTTGCACATATAAACAATAAAGATCATATAGATAACATCGTTGAAATTGCCAAAGCACAAGATGCAATGATCGTCTTTACTCTAGTAGAAGAGAGTATGCGATTATATATGATTGAGGCCTGCAACCAAAAAGGTGTAAAATCGTATGATTTATTAGGACCTATGATTAGTATTTTTGAAAAAGAAACAAATCAAAAGCCACTACAAGAGCCTGGATTAGTTCATAAACTCGATGATGATTATTTTAGGAAAATAGAAGCTGTCGAATTTGCTGTTAAATATGATGATGGACGTGACCCTCGAGGTCTATTACTTGCGGATGTTGTATTAATAGGTGTGTCTCGAACATCCAAGACACCATTATCACAATATTTAGCACATAAACGATACAAGGTGGCAAATGTCCCTCTTGTTCCAGAAATCGATCCACCCGAAGAATTATCTCAAGTAAATCCTAAAAAGTGCTTCGGATTAGTCATTTCTCCGGAAAAGTTAAATATGATTCGAAAAGAAAGACTAAAAGCTTTAGGTTTAAACGATGATGCAAACTATGCAAAGCACGCAAGAATAGAAGATGAGCTTAAGCATTTTTACAAGGTTGTTCAGCAAATTGGTTGTGATGTGATCGATGTTACAAATCGCGCAGTTGAAGAAACAGCCAATGTGATTATTCACAAAATAGAACAAGAAAGGTCTTGATTAAACCGCCTCCAATCCGTTTGGGGGAGGTTTTTCTTCAGTTTTTACAAAAAAAGAGTGGATTTTTCAAAATGTTTGTTTTATAATAATAAAATTGTGGTAAAAATACAATTGGATATAATTATCACTTGAAATTTAGATTTTTTGTCGTATAATAAAGGATTTTTTAAAATTATCGCGAATTGTGTATTAAGTTAATTTAAGATGGTGATGCAATGACTGGAAAAATTCCTGAGGAAACGATTGAACAAATACGTTCTCAGTCGGATATCGTCGATGTAATCAGTGAATATGTACAGTTAACAAAGAGAGGGCGTAACTGGTTTGGATTATGTCCATTCCATGGTGAAAATACACCTTCATTTTCAGTATCTCAAGAAAAGCAGATTTTTCACTGTTTTGGTTGTGGTGCGGGAGGAAATGCAATTACGTTCATCATGGATATTGAAAATATTCCTTTTGTCGATGCTGTTTCCAAATTAGGAAATCGGATGGGAATCCATCTTGATATACAAAATGATAGTATGCAAAAAAGTGCAGGGAATTATTCAAAAGCAGAAGAAAATATGCTAAATGCACATCAATTTGCTGCTGATTTCTATCATCATTTATTAATGAATACAGAAGATGGTGAAGAAGCATTAAATTATCTTCTGAAAAGAGGATTTACGAAGGAAGATATCGAAACGAATGGTATAGGATGGTCATTATCTTCCTGGGACACACTGTCAATTCTTCTCCAAAGAGAAGGGTATGACTTAGATGAAATCGCCGAAAGTGGATTAATCATAAAAAGAGAAAATGAGCAATCATATTTTGACCGTTTTCGTGCACGTATTATGTTTCCAATTCGTGATGACTTTGGAAAGATTATTGCGTTTTCGGGTCGAATTCTTCATCAAACAGGCAATGATGCAAAATATTTGAATAGTCCCGAATCACCTATATTTCATAAAAGTCAAGTATTATTCAATTTGGATAAGGCTAGAAGTACAATTAGAAAATCCGGACAAGTCATTCTAATGGAAGGCTTTATGGATGTTTTAGCAACAAATCAGGCAGGTATTTTAAATGCTGTTGCAACCATGGGGACCTCCTTAACTCCCCAGCATATCACAAAGCTCAAGCGCTTAGTTGAAAAAGTAATAATCTGTTATGACGGTGATAATGCTGGTTTAGAAGGAGCGAAACGTGCCGCTGAACTGCTACAAGCAGAGAGGTTGAAAGTTGAAGTTGCCGTACTTCCCGATCAATTAGATCCAGATGAGTATATACGTAAATTTGGACCTGAATCTTACAAAAAGATTTTGGACAAACCTCAAAGCTATATCTCTTTTGTCATGATGCATGCAAGACGCAATAAAAACTTCCAATTTGAAAATGATATATTACAGTATATACAGGAAGTATTGGAACAACTTGTCGACAAATCTCCGGTTGAACGGGATTTATATATAAAACAGCTCGCAAGTGAAACAACTATTTCTGTAGATGCTATTTATACACAATTTCGTAAATTAGAAGCAGATAATGCAAAAACGTTTAAACGTAATTCTCAAAAAGTTGGACAAACTGTTGTCAATGATATTAAACAAAAAAAGAAATTGAATGCAACTGACAGAGCAGAAAGATTACTCCTATCGCATATGCTTAATAATGCTGAAGTGGTTGATCGAATTATGAATAGTTCAAATCCTCAGCCGTTTGTTCATGATGAATATGTTGCTGTTTTTGTTCGCTTAATTGGTTTTTATGAAGAGCATGAATCTGCAGATTACCAAAGATTTTTAGAGGTATTAGATGATAGTTCTTTAAGGAAAATTGTGATGGAAGCTGCCGTAACTGAACGTGATCCCGAGCAGTCGGAAGCTGAAATCTCAGATTGCTTAAAACAACTTAAAAAACATGGCATTGAATCAGAAATAAGTAAATTAACTCATGATTTCCAAGAAGCAGAAAAAATGCATGAGCATAAACGTGCACTTGAAATCGCCCAACAAATAATTGTTTTACGAAAATCATTATCGGCTATTTAACTTGATACGGTTGGTTAGAAGGAGGAAGGTTTATGGCTGACAAGTCAGAACATTCAAAAGAAGTAGTTAGTGAACAAAAATTAGAAGAGGTTAAAAAACTTCTCCAAGAGAAAGCAAAAGATAAAGAAATATCAATGGCTGAAATTACAAGCCAACTCGCACCTTTCGAATTAGAAAATGAAGAGATATTCCATTTTGCTGAAGAGCTTGAAAATAACTTTAATGCTACTGTAAATGGAAAAGAAGAGTTTGAAGAAGAGGCCCTTTCGAAACAAGAAGCTAGTGAAGAAGAATTTGATCTAAATGACTTAAGCGTTCCTCCTGGTGTTAAAATTAATGACCCTGTAAGAATGTACCTAAAAGAAATCGGAAGAGTGGATTTATTAACTGCTGAAGAAGAAATATTATTGGCAGAACGAATCGAAAACGGAGATGAAGAAGCGCGTAAACGTCTTGCAGAAGCAAACTTACGACTAGTAGTTTCCATTGCTAAGCGCTATGTTGGGCGTGGAATGCTTTTCTTAGATTTAATCCAAGAAGGAAATATGGGACTAATTAAGGCTGTAGAAAAGTTCGATTACCGTAAAGGATTTAAATTCTCGACTTATGCTACATGGTGGATCCGCCAAGCAATCACTCGTGCTATTGCTGACCAGGCAAGAACAATTCGTATTCCAGTTCATATGGTCGAAACAATTAATAAATTAATCCGTGTTCAACGTCAATTATTACAAGACCTTGGTCGTGAACCATCTCCTGAAGAAATTGGAGAAGAAATGGATTTAACTCCTGAAAAAGTTCGTGAAATTCTAAAAATTGCTCAAGAACCAGTATCATTAGAAACGCCAATTGGTGAAGAAGATGATTCACACTTAGGTGATTTTATTGAAGATCATGAAGCTCAATCTCCATCTGATCATGCTGCTTATGAATTGTTAAAAGAGCAGTTAGAGGATGTTCTAGATACTTTAACAGATCGTGAAGAGAATGTATTACGTTTACGTTTTGGTTTAGATGATGGTCGTACTCGTACACTTGAAGAAGTAGGAAAAGTGTTCGGTGTTACACGTGAACGTATTCGCCAAATCGAAGCGAAAGCATTACGAAAGCTTCGCCATCCATCTAGAAGTAAACGTCTAAAAGATTTCTTAGAATAATACATCAATTTAAAAATAGAATGCTAAATCCTAATACGTTTAGCATTCTATTTTTTTGTGTTTGTATCTTTTAAAATTTATTCACATTAATTTGTTACTTTTTAATGATTGATAATCTAGTACTGTAATATAAAATATATACATAATTAACTAAATTGGGAGATTACTAATGTCAAACCCACGAAAGCAAATCATACTTAACGAAATTCTTTTTTGGAAACAAAATAAACTACTACCTGAACAATATTGTGACTTTTTAATGACCTTATATTCTGAGGGGAATGAGTTAGAGGGCAAAGAAAAAATAAGTCATAAAAAAGCAGTAAAAGCTAAAGAAATGAAAAAAGTTTTTGTAATAAACAGTTTTTTAGTAATTATGGCAATTCTCTTACTTGGTTTACTTTTTACGGTTCAACAAATTACCTTATTATTATTAATTGTGGTAGGGATACTATCCATAACTAGCTTGGTTGGTGCTTATTATTTTGCAAAAAAACAAAGCTTCTTAGCACCAATATTACAGCTTGTATCGGCTCTATTTGTATTTGGTCTGTCAGTAAAAATTAGTATTTCCTTTTTTCCAAATGATGCTACTATTCTATACTCATTGATAATCGCTAACTGTATTTTATGGTTAGGAATGGGTATATTATCGAAAAAAATTTATTTCATCATTTCAGGGTCACTTGGTTTAATGGTACTAATTGTTTATAAATTATTTTTTAACTAACTCATAAAAGCATGTAAAAGATAGACAGTTTAAAACCGATTTATGGTTTCCTGTCTTCTGTGCATGCTTTTTATATTCATTTCATTGTTTTATTCGATTTCACCAATGAATATATCTATGGTAGTTGTATTCATAATACGAGGAGGAATGAAATGGATTTTGATTTAACAACTGAACATACAATGTTGTTAAAAATGATTAAAGAATTTGCTGATGAAGAGGTTGCTCCCGGTGCAATTGAACGTGATCGAACGAAAAGGTTTCCAATAGAAATTTTTCAACAACTGGCGGAAATGGGCATAATGGGGTTACCTTTTCCTGAAGAGTATGGTGGAGCCGGAAGTGACACAATAAGCTTCGCTATCGTAACTGAAGAAATAAGTAGAGCCTGTGCTTCAACAGGTATTACCTATTCCGCGCATATTTCGTTAGGTGGAGCCCCTTTAAACCTCTTTGGAACAAAAAAGCAAAAAGAGAAATTTCTTGTGCCTATTTGTGCAGGAGAGTCATTTGGAGCCTTTGGACTAACTGAACCGAATGCCGGATCCGATGCAGGTGGTACCGAAACAAAAGCAGAGCTTAAAAATGGACAATATATTATTAATGGATCAAAGGTCTTTATAACAAACGCTAGTTATGCGAAGCACCTTGCCTTAACTGCGATTACCGCAAAAAAAGATGGTGAAAAGGAAATAAGTGCCATCATAGTACCAACAGACAGTAAAGGTTTTACTATTAAGAGTGAATATGAAAAAATGGGGTTAAACGCTTCAAATACAACTGAACTCATCTTAGAAGATGTCGTAGTTCCTGAAGAAAACCTACTGGGTAAAAAAGGTGAAGGGTTTAAGCAATTTCTTAAGACTTTAGACGGTGGTCGAATTGGAATTGCTGCGATGGCTGTTGGTATTGCACAAGCAGCATTTGATAAGGCAGTAAATTATTCTAAACAACGAAAACAATTTGGAAAAACTCTTTCTGCATTCCAATCAATACAATTTAAATTAGCAGATATGGCTGTAAAGATAGAATTAGCGAGAAATATGGTATATAAAGCAGCTTGGTTAAAAGATGTAGGGAGACCTTATACGAAAGAAGCTGCTATGGCAAAATATTATGCTTCTGAAATAGCTATGGAAATTTCTGATGAAGCAATTCAAATTCATGGTGGTTATGGGTATATGAAAGAGTATGAAGTGGAAAGATATTTAAGAGATGCGAAACTTTTAGAGATAGGGGAAGGTACATCTGAAATACAAAAATTAATCATATCTAGGAAAATTCTGAACAATTAACACACATTTGTCAAAATTGTTACAGAGTATAGAAAAAGTTAGTGTTTAGGTCTTTTCGTTTTTGGAAGATTGCAGTACAATTATAGATGTTGACTAGATTCTATAATAAATAGAACCATATATGAAGTAAAAGGGAGGGTAACTTATATGAAAAACAATCCAGTAATTCCTTATATCCTAATTATGGCATTTGGTATCGGACTTATTTTCTTTATGTCTATGGAAGGCGTTGGAAACAAAGAGGAAATCGCTCATGGTGGCGAACATGGAGAAACTGCTGAAGAGGGTGCAGGTGGAGCAGAGTTAGTTTCATCTTGTATCGCTTGTCACGGTGGTGACTTAACTGGTGGTGCAGTTGGTCCAAATTTAGTAGGTTTAACAGATGTTGAACATATTAAAGATGTTATCATGAACGGTCAAGGTCAAATGCCGCCACAAGATAAAAGTGAAGCAGAAGCACAAGCTATCGCTGAATACATTACTTCTTTAAAATAATAATTTATTACAAGTAATCCTTAGTTGTATTTACAACTAAGGATTTTTATATTTCAAGATAATATATCGTTAACAATTGGTAGTTAGTCAAATTTTCTACTATAATAATGATTATCGAAATGGAAAAGGCGGTAATTTGTAGTGAATGCACAAAAACTTTCAAAAAGATTAGAAACAGTAGCATCATTTGTGCCTACAGGAGCAATTATAGCAGATATTGGTAGCGATCATGCTTATTTACCCTGCTATTTAATTCATAAAAAAATTGCTAAAAGAGCAATTGCTGGTGAAGTAGTAAAAGGGCCATTTGAAACAGCAGTTAGACAAGTCCGAGAAGAGGGTTTAATCCATAAAGTTTCCGTTCGTCTTGCAGATGGTCTGGAAGCAATCGATGAATCAGATAAAGTGGATACGATTACAATTGCTGGTATGGGTGGACCGTTAATTGTATCAATTTTAGAAAAGAATCCTTCTGCACTAAAATCTGTTACTCGTTTAATTTTGCAACCAAATATTCATTCGAAAGTGATTCGTGAGTGGGCAGTAAAAAATAATTGGGCACTTTTAGATGAAGTCATTTTAGAGGAAGATGACAAAATTTATGAAGTTCTCGTTTTACAGCGCGGAGAAATGGAACTATCTGAAAAAGAACTATTACTTGGGAAATATTTGCCAGTTGAGAAATCAAAAGTTTTCATAAAAAAATGGGAGAATGAAATTGCGAATTGGAAACGTGTCTTAGCTTCACTAAATGAAGCCGAATTAACTCCAGAAATCGATAGAAAAAGAGAGGAATTGCAACACTTAATTGCTATGGTTGAGGAGGTTATTTGGTAATGAAAACAGCAAATGGTCATGAAATTATTCAATTATTTGAAAGCTGGTCTCCCAAAAAACTTGCCTGTATGGATAATGATCCAATTGGACTGGCAATTGGAACTTTGAATAAAAATGTGACAAAGGTTTTAGTTACTTTAGATGTTACGGATCAAGTTGCTGATGAAGCAATTAAAAAAGGATGTCAATTAATCATTGCTCATCATCCACCAATTTTCCGTAAATTATCTAACTTAAGAACAGATACACCAGCAGGTAAGCTATATGAAAAACTTATAAAAAATGATATTGCAGTTTATGCAGCACATACAAATTTAGATGTAGCTACTGGTGGGGTCAATGACTTATTAGCAGAAGCTTTAGAGCTATTAGATACACAATTTTTTGAACAAACATTTAGTGAAAATTTGATGAAGCTCGCTGTATTCGTACCAGATGGACATGCGGATGCTCTCCGCTTAGCATTGGCAAAAGTAGGTGCGGGACATATTGGGAATTATGATTCTTGTAGCTTTTCTAGCAAAGGAATTGGACGGTTCCGTGCATTAGAAGGAGCAGATCCCTACATAGGTGAAGTAGGTGAAATGGAAGAAACTGAAGAAGTAAAAATTGAAGTCGTATTTCCTACTTCGATGAAAAACAAAGTATTAAAAGCGATGTTAAATGCTCATCCTTACGAAGAACCTGCCTATGATTTTTATACAATGGCTGTAGAAACGAATCAGATGGGTCTAGGACGCATTGGAACTCTGAAAGAACCAATGACTCTCGAACAATTTGCAAATCACGTAAAAAGCAGTCTAAACGTTCCTGCGGTTCGAGTTGTAGGAAATTTACAAGAAGAGGTTAAGAAAGTTGCTGTTATAGGTGGAGATGGTAATTCGTACGTTCATTCTGCAAAACGTGCAGGAGCAGATGTGTTTGTAACGGGAGATATTAAGTTTCATGTTGCTCAGGATGCAGAGAATTTAGGTTTGAATATCATCGACCCAGGTCACCATGTTGAAAAAGTTATGATTAAAGGTGTATCTGAAAAAATGACACAACTTTGCATTGAAAATAAACTCGATGTTGAATTTATAAAGTCCGAAATCAATACGGAACCATTTCAATTTATTTAACAAAAAACAACTTGCCAAGTATTACAGTTGGCAAGTTGTTTTATTATTTTTACATGAAATTGTATTATGCATGAGAGTGAGAGCGTTCATCTTTTAATTGCTCATATTTTGCATTGTCAAATTCTTTTTCTGATTTAGAAATAACTACCGCAGCTAAACCATTACCGATTAAGTTAGTAACTGCACGAGCTTCTGACATGAAGCGGTCAACACCAATTAATAAGGAGATACCTTCAACAGGAATCATTGGGAATGCTGCTAATGTTGCTGCTAATACAATGAATCCAGAACCTGTAACCCCTGCAGCACCTTTAGAAGTAATCATTAAGATACCAAGTAAAGTTAAAATTTGAATCCAAGAAAGATCTACACCGTAAGCTTGCGCGATGAATAGTGCTGCCATTGATAAATAAATTGCTGTTCCATCAAGGTTGAAGGAATAACCAGTTGGGACTACTAATCCAACCGTTGATTTTGAACAACCCATATTTTCTAATTTTTTCATTAATGATGGTAATGCAGACTCTGATGATGATGTACCGACTACCAAGAAAATTTCTTGCTTAATATAGTTGATGAATTTAAAGATATTGATACCGTAGTATTTTGCGATTGAACCAAGAACCAAAACAATGAATAAGAACATTGTGATATATATAGCTGCCATTAATAAACCTAAGCTTTTTAATGATCCTAATCCAAAGTTACCAATCGTGTATGCCATTGCACCGAATGCTCCGATTGGAGAGAAAATCATTACCATACCAACAATTTTAAAGAATATTTCTGATACTGTTTCAAAGAAGTTAATAACAGGTTTTGCTTTTTCACCAATTGCAGCTGCAGCTAAACCAAATAATACTGCTGCAAGTAATGTTGGTAATAATTCACCATTTGCTAGTGCACCTACAAAGTTATCAGGGATAATTTCTGAAATGAAACCAACAATACTAAAATCAGTTTCAGCTGCTGCAGTTGTGTATTTAGAAACATCTGCGTTTTCAGCTGCTGAAGTATCAAAACCATCTCCAGCGTTAATTAATAATGCGATTGCGATACCAATTGCTAATGCAATCGTAGAAACGATCTCGAAGTAAAGTAATGCTTTACCACCTATTTTACCAACTTTCTTCATATCACCCATCGCACCAATACCGATTGCAACTGTTAAGAAGATAATTGGAGCGATTAACATCTTGATTAATTTAATGAATAAATCTGCTAAAATTTTTAAACTTGCACCAAACTCCGGCCAAATTGCTCCTACAATAATACCTAAAATAATTGCTGCAATAACTTGAAAAGTTAAGTTCTTAACTATCTTCATAAACCATCCTCCTCTATGTTTGAAACAAATGATATCGTTTTCATAGACACATAATAGCAAATAATTTTCTGAAAACGGCGTTTAGTTTTTAAAAGTTATTTCGTTCAATTTGTTCATTTTAGGTTTAATAAACTATCAAATCCTTATTCATCAAGGGCTCAGGCTGTTATAATACTGTTTTAATTTACATGAAATTTGTTATAGAACAAAAATAAAAAACTGCCGAAATTAATCGACAGTTTCACTTTTGTTCATTTAGTTCATTAAAGAGATTAAACGATTTGGTTGTAATTTCCCCGTTATCAAAATATTACCAATACTCTTTATTTATTTATTTATTTATTTCATTTAAAAGTATATCTAAATAATCCGGATGGATATTTTTTGTGTAATATTCGTAGATTGGAGATAATTCTTCCATCCAATCTTTCTTATCTTCTTCATTTAATTCATAAATGTAAACTTGTTCATCCTGTAACAAGGTTTTTAGGTTTATGGCATTGATATTTTCTGCCTCTTCAAACTGCCAATTTTCCATCTCTTCAAGTGCACTCGCAATTATCTCCTGATCATTTTTACTTAACTGGTTCCAAAATTCCTTGTTCATCATAACTACATAGCTTAAGATTCCGTGATTTGAAAGTGTTATATGATTTTCCATTTCGTAAAATTTTTTCGAATAAATATTTGAAATTGTATTTTCTTGTGCATCTACTGACATATTTTCAAGTTCATTATAGACATCACCAAAGGATGTTGTTATCGGTTTAGCTCGTAACAAATAAAACTGTTCCTTTAGTAATTCACTAGGCATCATGCGAACTTTTTTATGCCAAAAATCTTGTATTTCTATTATTGGTGAGTGACTCGAAGCAATTTGTTTAAATCCATTATTCCAAAATGTAAGACCTTTAATATTGATAGAATCGAATTCGTCGAGTAATTGTTCGCTTAATGGTCCTGTTAACACTCTCTTTAATTGTTCCTCGTTTTCAATTAAAAAGGGAAGATCAAGAACCTGCAAGTTAGGAAGATATTCAGTCATTTTGGAGAAGGTTGGTGCAATCATTTGGATATCACCTTCTTTTAATGCTTGTAATTCATTATCATCGTTATAAAGCATGCCGTTTGGATAGACTTGAACAATTATTCGTCCATTACTTTTCTCTTTAACGATACTAGCAAACTTTTCTGCCGCTTTTCCTTTAGGTGTATTTTCTGCTACAACATGACTAAATTTAATAATAATTTGATTTTCTAATCCAACTTGTTCATCGTCGTAAGGGAGTTTTCCTTGGGAAAATATATTTTGACGATATCCAAGCAAAACAATTAATATAAAGATTGTTATTATTGAACCTATAAAAAATCTTTTCAACTTACTCACCACAATATATTTTTTTCTAAATTATAGCGATAGTTCACTTTATATAACAATGAAAATGTGATGGAGGCGAAAAAATTTGAAACTTAAACTTTCAATGAATGGAAAAATGTTATTCTTAACGTTTTTCATTATCGCTTTCTCGTTTTTAGTAGCCGGAACATTTGTATTAAACAGTCTACTGAAAGAACAAGAAGATGAAATTGGTCAGCGTGCCATGCTTATCGCAAGAACGGTCTCAAATTTATCAGAATTGAAAAATATATTAAGCAGTACTCATATAGAGGAAAAGTATACTAAAATAAACGAAATCGTAGAAGAAATTCGTTTTATTAATGATTTAGAATACATTGTCGTCATGGATATGAATCGTGTCAGATATTCTCATCCCTCGCAAGAATCAATCGGAAAAGTAAGTACTTCTACTGATATGAATGCTGCTTTTGCACAACATTATTATTTATCAAAAGCTGATGGTGTGAATGGAACGATGATTCGTGCATTTGTACCAATTATGGACGAAGAAAATAACCAAATTGGAGTTACACTTGTTGGAAATAAAATACCATCTATTAAACAAGTTTTTAATGATTTTAGTAATGAAATATTAATTACGTTCGGATTATCCATCTTCTTCAGTATTTGGGGAGCGCTTACGTTGGGTAGACATATAAAAAGACAAATGCTCGGATTTGAACCCCAAGAAATAGCTCAAATGTATGTAGAAAGAACTGAAACATTTAATGCGATGCACGATGGGATAATTGCAGTTGATGATCAACTAAATATCACAATATTTAATAATACGGCTGCTGAAATCCTCGGTGTTAACAAGGATCCTTCTACTCTTATAGGTAAAAATATATATGACATCATTCCTGATTCACGTTTACCCGAAATCGTATTTACTGGGAATTCTGTACACAATCAGGAAATTTACGTAAATGAACATAGTATTTTGAGTAACCGTGTTCCAATTCACGTGAACGGTAAATTAGTTGGAGCAGTAGCTGTGTTTCAGGATTTAACAGATTTTAAACTATTGGCGGAGGAACTAACAGGAGTAAAAGCCTATGTTCAAGCACTACGAGTCCATACTCATGAATATAAAAACAAACTACATACAATTAGTGGTCTATTAAATTTAGGGCATACAAAGCAAGCATTGGAGTACATTTCACAAGTACGAGATGAACACGATTTTGTCACAAAGTTTTTAAATGAGCGAATTTACAATGAAAATATTTCTGGCTTATTATTAAGTAAAATTAGTCGAGGTAAAGAGCTAGGCATAAAAGTAACAATAGACGAAGAAAGTAAATTTACAAAATTCCCACCAAAACTTGACCATCATGATTTTGTCGTAATCTTTGGGAATCTAATCGAAAATGCTTTCGACTCGCTCAAATCAATTGATATTGAGGATAAAGAGGTTACGATCTCAATAGATGATCAAGATGATATTTTAGCAATAATGGTTAGTGACAATGGTATTGGAATGGAAAAGGAAACAATTCAACATATTTTTGAACAAGGTTATTCTACTAAAGCAAAAGAAAACCGTGGAATTGGACTTTACTTAATCGATGAAATAGTGAAAAAAGGGAATGGTACAATAGAGGTAACAAGTGAATTAAATAAAGGAACGACATTTATCATTACATTTGAATTTTAGAAGGTGAAACTGTGACTTCAACAAAGGTACTACTTATCGAAGATGATCCTATGGTAAGAGAAGTGAATCGACAATTTATTGAAAGAGTTGAAGGATTTACTGTTATTGATATGAGTGGCAATGGAGTAGATGGAATATCAAAAATAAAAGCATTAAAGCCTGATTTAGTGCTAATGGACATTTTTATGCCAGAACAAGATGGTATTGAAACACTACGAAAAATACGAAATGAAAATTTACCTGTAGATGTCATTGCTGTTACAGCTGCAAATGACATACAAACGATTCAAAAAATTTTACATCTTGGTGTTTATGATTATATTATGAAGCCCTTTACTTTCGAACGGATGCAGCAGACATTAAAAAATTTCGATCGATTTAAACGAATGACCAATAGTGTAAATGATGTAACTCAAAAGGAACTAGACGAGATGATTCATCATTTCCGTGAAGGTGAAGCACCATTGGATACATCTTTAGAAGATATTGTTGATCTTCCTAAAGGTTTTAATCGAACTACATTGGAAAAAGTGCTAAATTATATTAAACAGACAAAAAACGGTGCCTCTGCGGATGACGTAGCTTCAAATATTGGAGTTGCAAGGGTAACCGCAAGGAGATACTTAGATTTCTTAGAAAAACAAAAACTGATTAAAGTTGATGTTCATTATGGTGGAATCGGTAGACCAATCAATCATTACTATATTTAAACGAAAGATGGTGATCCAAAATTTTTGGGTTAGCATCTTTTTAATTAGGCATTTAACCTATTACAAATGTTTAGTCCTTTGCATATGATAGCTGATAGAACAACCTACGCCATAGGAATCTTATATATTGAAAGGAGATCGACATGCGTAATTTTTACCGTCAAGGGCCACCGCCTATGGGACCATACAATCACTACCGCGGTCCAGGTCGTATGCCAGGTTACGGATTTCCACCACCACATAGGTACAATCCGGGAATGATTCCTCCAGCTGGACCAAAAGGAGTTTCCAAAGTCGAATCATTTATGGAAACATGTAATAGATTATTAGCTACTGCACAAGGATTTCAACCATACATTGCTCAAGCAACTCCACTCCTCCGTAATTTACCGGCAATATGGAGACTTTACAAAGGGTTTAGCTCAAAAGGTGAAGACAAGGGTGACTACTATGAACATGAGTCATCCGAATTTAATCTAGATGATTCTTCATCATTTGAGTATGTTTACAAAGATGATCAACATAATCATAAGCCACAACAAACACCAAAACATGAGCATAAAGAAGAGGAAAAAGATCATCATCATGAAAAACCAACTCGAGCAAAGCATGAACCAGAACGTAAAGCAGAATTTAACCATAAAGGATTTGCGAATCGCTTCTTCCCAATTCGCCATGAAAGAAGACAAGAGCCTGTTGTTGACAAACCAGTAGTTCAAACTCTAAAAAAACCATACAAAACGAAGCCATCAGTCCCAAGAATTTTCCAACCAACATTCCATATTGATGAATAAAACATCATCATAAACTTTTCCAATAACGAAGCTTTGTATTAAATGTCACTCTCCTATATAATAAAACTATGTAACAACAAAAGGAGTTGACATGATGCAAGTTATTAAGATTAATCCCAGAGGCTATTGTTATGGGGTAGTCGATGCAATGGTAATTGCGCGTAACGCTTCATTGGATAAAACATTACCGAGACCTATTTATATATTAGGAATGATCGTTCACAATAAACATGTAACAGATGCATTTGAAAAAGATGGTATTATTACTTTAGATGGTCATAATCGAAAAGAAATTATCGAACAGGTGAATGAAGGAACTGTTATTTTTACAGCACACGGTGTCTCACCTGAAATTCGCGAGATTGCTAGGAAAAAAGGTTTAGTATCGATTGATGCCACATGTCCTGACGTAACAGTCACACATGATTTAATTCGTGAAAAGTCTGCGCAAGGATATGATATTGTATATATTGGTAAAAAAGGTCATCCAGAGCCAGAAGGGGCAATTGGAGTTGCGCCAAATCAAGTCCATTTAGTCCAAAATGTGGAGGATGTTGATAAACTACAACTTAATAACGATAAGCTACTAGTAACAAACCAAACGACGATGAGTCAATGGGATGTGATAGCTGTGATGGATTATTTAAAACAAAAATATCCACACATTGAAGTTCATGAAGAGATTTGTCAAGCAACCCAAGTTCGCCAAGAGGCAGTTGCTGAGCAAGCAGGCGCAGCAGACTTAACGATTGTCGTTGGGGATCCTATGTCTAATAACTCAAACCGATTAGCACAAGTATCAGAGGAAATTGCTGGTACAAAAGCTTATCGAATTGCAGATCTATCAGAGTTAAAATTAGAATGGCTTGAAGGAGTTGAAAAAGTAGCAGTTACAGCTGGTGCTTCAACACCTACACCAATCGTAAAAGAAGTAATTACCTTTTTAGAGAAGTTCGATCCACAAGATCCTTCTACACATGATCTGACTAGAACTGTTACAATGGATCGAATTCTTCCAAAAATTAAAGAACCAAAACCTGTCGATAAAATTATGCCATATTAATTTATAGATATTAATTTCTGGGGTTATCTTGAAAATAGTACTTTCAAGATAACCCTTTACATTTTGGAACTAAATTGTTCAACTTACTGCTCTTGCCACAAAAGCTTTTTGCAGAAGTAATAGTTATTGTATAAAAATCGTTCAAAATATGGCAAAAAGGTCACATCAAAAGGACTTAAGGACGGGCTTTTATTGTGCATTAGCTTTTTGAAATGTTACAATATGAAACATACTAGGAGGGCGAAATATGTCGAAGTATTCGGATTACGATTTAAAACCTTTTCTTCGTGAAGCAATTGCTAAGTTAGGTTTCGAAGAACCTACACCCATTCAAAAGGAAATGATTCCATTAATCCTTAAAGGGAAAAGCGCGATCGGACAAGCTCACACAGGAACAGGAAAAACACATAGTTTTTTAATACCGATTGTACAACGTATCGTTGAAGAGAAACAAGAAGTGCAGGCTGTCATCACATCACCTACAAGAGAGCTAGCACAGCAAATTTTTGATGCGTTAAGTCAACTAATTGAAGGAACAACAATTCAAGCAAAATTATTTATTGGTGGTACAGATAAGTTACGTACGATGGAAAAATTAAAATCAGGTCAACCGCACATAGTGGTTGGAACTCCTGGTCGAATAAAAGATCTTGTTCATGAGAACTCGTTACTTGTTCATACAGCACCAATTTTAGTAGTAGATGAAGCAGACCTTGCATTTGATATGGGCTTCATTGAAGATATTGATGGATTTGCAGCGAAAATGCCTGAGAATTTAGAGATGTTTGTTTTCTCGGCAACTATTCCTGAAAAGCTACAACCATTCTTAAAAAAATACATGGATTCACCTGTTCATATTCATATGAATGATAAACGTCCAGTAGCAGAAGGAATTGATTTTATATTAGTTCCGATTCGTTCTAAATCACGCGATAGAAGATTAGTTGAAGTCATTGAGGGCATCAATCCATACTTAGCAGTTATCTTCTGTAACACACGTAAAACGGCTGAATCAGTTGCTACTTATTTGGCTGAACAAGGCATTAAATCTGGACAAATCCATGGTGATTTAAGTCCACGAGATCGTAAGAAAATGATGAAGCAAATCCGCGATTTAGAATACCAATATATTGTTGCGACGGATTTAGCTGCGCGCGGGATTGATATTCAAGGTATTTCTCATGTCATTAATTATGAAATTCCAGAAGACCTAGAATTTTTCATTCATCGTGTTGGACGTACAGCCCGTGCTGGAAATAAAGGTACAGCCATTACACTATTTGAACCAGAAGATGAAGACAAAATTGTTCGAATTGAAAAAATGGGAATTCCATTTGAACAAATGGATATTAAAAAAGGTGAATGGGTTGAGTTAAAAGAACGCCATGCACGCCAAAATCGTGTCAAACGTGAGAATGAAATTGAAAAAATTGCAAAAGCAAAAGTTCGTAAACCGAAAAAAGTAAAACCAGGTTATAAACGAGCAATGAAATGGGAAATGGAAGAAATTAAAAAGAAAGAACGTAAGAAAAGAACAAAGCAAGACAATAAAAAGCCGCGAAACTAGATTGGAAGTAGCGCTGTATATAATAGGAGGAAATGAGAATGTTAATTGGTTCGCACGTTTCAATGAGCGGCAAAGAAATGTTGCTTGCTTCTAGTAAAGAAGCTGCATCATATGGCGCTTCTACTTTTATGATTTATACAGGTGCACCTCAAAATACTCGTAGAAAAGCAATTGAAGAGTTAAATATTGAAGCAGGATTAGCACATATGAAAGAAAATGGTCTATCAAACATAGTTGTCCATGCTCCATATATTATCAATATTGCTAACACAACAAAGCCTGAAACTTTTGAACTTGGCGTAGAATTTTTACAAAAAGAGATTGAAAGAACAGCTGCAATTGGTGCTTCACAAATCGTTCTTCATCCTGGTGCCCATGTGGGAGCGGGAGTTGAGGCTGGTATAGCGAAAATTATTGAAGGATTAAATGAAGTATTAGCAACTGAACATCCAGTTCAAATTGCATTAGAAACAATGGCTGGAAAAGGCTCTGAGATTGGACGTTCATTTGAAGAATTAGCACAAATTATAGATGGTGTAACGAATAATGAAAGACTATCGGTATGCTTTGATACTTGTCATACACACGACGCAGGTTATGACATTGTGAATGATTTCGATGGAGTATTGGAACAGTTTGATAAAATCATTGGTCTTGATCGAATTAAAGTTGTTCACGTAAACGATAGTAAAAATGTTTGTGGTGCGGGGAAAGACCGACATGAAAATATCGGTTTTGGCCATATTGGATTTGAAGCTTTAAAAACAATAGTTCATCACGAAGTATTTAAAGATATTCCGAAAATATTAGAAACACCTTGGATTGGACCAGATGCAAAAAATAAAGTAGCACCATACAAAGAAGAAATTGAAATGCTACGTACAGGTAAATTCATCCCTGAGACTATAGAAGCTTTAAGAGGATAACTATTTTGAAAAATACTGTTTGAGAGAAATAATCTCTTAAATGGTATTTTTTTATGTTATATACATAATATGAGAGTAATTTTTCAAATGTTTGGGTAAACAGTTAATATAAGCTTATGGAGGAGACTATGAAGAAGAAAATTTCTGTGTTCGTTGTATTACTAGTTATGTTTCAACATACTTTTTTCCTATCAAATGCACATGCTTCACTAATCGATGAAACCATTTCTTCTGAATTAGGTACATCCAATATTAGTGTATCTGTGCGTTCCTTGGATAACGGGAAACTTATCTATCAAAATAATGGAGATGTAGGGATAAAACCAGCTTCTACTTTGAAATTACTTACCGCTTCTGCTGCATTAGATGTACTAGGGGAAAACTATCGATTCACAACAGAACTATATATTGATGGACAAGTGAAAGACAATGTACTAAATGGTAACCTTTATGTAAAGGGTGGAGGAGATCCTACTCTTCAAGAGGAAAATTTTAAAACCTTTAGCAATGTATTAAAAAGAGCTGGAATTACTTCGATTTCAGGTCATCTTTACGGCGATGATTCAATGTTTATTGGACCCCAATTAACCCCAGGAATAGCGAAACATGATGAGAGTTACTATTATGCTGCGAGGACATCGGCTCTAACGATGTCACCTGACGATGATTATGATTCTGGAACGATACTTATTGAAGTAAACGCTAATACAATCGGTAAAAGCCCTACTATTGATGTTAAACCGAATTTAAGCGGTATGATTATTACTAACAAAGCAATTACTGTAGATGCTAATGATAAGAATACAATCGAGATATATCGTGAGTATAATACGAACAAAATCTTCATTACTGGTAACATTCCATTTGGTGATTCTACAAAAGAATGGATATCAGTATTAGATCCAACCATTAATACACTTCATGCTTTAAAACAAATATTAAAAGAATCAGGTATTTCATTTTCTGCAAATTCGATGATAGATAGAAAAGTTGTTCCAACCAATGCGGAGTTAATTTACACTAAGAAGTCGATTCCATTAAAAAGTATTATGACACCATTTTTAAAATTGAGTAATAACGGAATTGCCGATATTCTTGTTAAAACAATGGGAAAAGAACAATTTGGTGTAGGAAGCCTGCAACATGGCTTACAAGTGTTAAATGATTATGGAAGAAGTATTGGACTCGAAATGAATCAATGGTCCTTTGAAGACGGCTCTGGCATGTCACATTCCAACAGAATAACAGCGAACCAATTATCAAACTTATTATTTCTTGTTAAAAATAAACCGTACTATCCAACCTTATATAACAGTTTACCAATTGGAGGAATACAAGATCGACTTGTAGGAGGATCCCTTAAAGATCGCTATAAAAATCCAAATTTAATAAATAGGGTAGTGGCCAAAACCGGTTATATCTCAGGAGTATATACTTTAGCTGGATATTTTAAAGCGAAAAGCGGAAAACAATATATATTTTCAATACTGACACAAGAGCAAACTACTATAAAACTTAGTTCTATAGATGAAGTAGTAGAAACATTTATTGAAAATTATTAATGGAAATAAAGTAGGTGGTTGAAATTCTGAGATTTCAACCACCTAAGTTTATTAATAATTATCAAGTATCTTTTTATATTTTTTGAATTTTTTTGGACCTAAAATTCTTTCGCACTCTTTCAGTACACTTTTCGGAATGCCTGTAACTAACCATGTAATATTGGCACTCTCAGCTAAAGGTCTTAACTGGCGGACTTCATCAATAGTCAGTTCAACTCCGTAATAACTTGCAATTTTAATCACTTCTTTATCAGACTTCGATAATAATGATTCCCAAACTTCTATTGCCCTCATTCTTTCAATCCTTTCCTCTTAAGCGATTCGAAATGGAAGTCTTTACAAAAGACTAGGAAACACGTATACTAACAAAATGTAAATCGTAATGATTCTTAATTAGAAAGAAGCGATATGATGGAGAAACCATTAATTGAATTACAAAATGTCTCTTTTCAATATGAACAGACTAAAGTTCTTCATAATATTTCCTTTTCCGTTAAAGAAGGAGATTTCCTTGCAATCCTTGGACCAAATGGGTCAGGTAAATCCACACTTTTAAAATTAATTTTAGGTATTGTGAAACCACTATCAGGCGAAATTAAATTATTTGGTGAGTCAGCAAATTCATTTCAACATCGTGAATGGATCGGCTATGTTTCGCAAAAATCCAATGCATTTAATTCTGCTTTTCCAGCTACAGTAGAAGAAGTTGTTAAAAGCGGGTTAACGAAAAAAATAGGTTTATTTAAAAGAATGCCTAAGAATGCAAATGAACTAGTAATGAATGCACTAAAGGCAGTTGGTATGGAAAATTTTGTATCAAGGAATATTGGACAGTTATCGGGTGGTCAACAGCAAAGAGTTTTTATAGCTCGAGCTTTAATCGCTGAACCGAAGCTACTTATTTTAGATGAACCTACAGTTGGAATTGATCATGAAAATGTTCAATCATTTTATGATATGTTAGCTAGACTAAACGAGGAACAACAAAAGACAATTATTTTAGTAACACACGACGTTGATACTGTTTCAAATCGAATTAGCCACGTCGCATGTTTAAATCAAACGATTCATTTTCATGGTTACAAAAAAGAATTTGATACCATTTCAAATGATAAATTAAATGACTGGTACGGTCATTCCGTACGGAAAATACACTAGAGGAGGGAAAGCTTTTGATTGAAGCATTACTTAACTATCCATTAATACAAAACGCTTTTCTCTCAGGTTTAATTATTGGCATTATTGCCCCTTTATTAGGCGTATTTATCGTTGTTAGACGTATGTCATTAATAGCAGATGCTCTATCCCATGTAACTTTAGCAGGAATTGCAGGGAGCTTATATTTAAGTCAATCTGTAGCTTCACTCGCTTTACTGAATCCAATCTATTTGGGAATCGTGGCTTCAGTAGGAGGATCCATCTTAATTGAACGTTTAAGAAGTTTATATAAACACTATGAGGAACTCGCGATACCAATTATCATGTCAGCGGGGATTGGTTTATCGGCGATTTTTATTTCATTAGCAAGTGGGTTTAGTACAGACTTAATGAGTTATTTATTTGGCTCTGTCTCTGTTGTATCCAGACAAGATCTTGGAGTTATATTCATCATCGCATTAATCGTCATTGTCTTTCTATTGTTATTCTTTAAGGAAATGTTTGTATTATCATTTGATGAAGAGTACGCAAAAGCAACAGGCCTACCATCTAAATGGATTCACTTATTATTTATGATTGTTGTAGCATTAGTGATTGCTGCTAGTATGCGTATAGTTGGTATTTTATTGGTTTCCTCACTAATAACATTACCTGTTGCAGCTGCTATGCGAATTGCAAAAGGTTTTAAGTCAACAATCATCTATTCGATTATTTTTGGTGAATCTTCGGTAATTATTGGATTAGTAAGCGCATTTTATTTAAATTTAGCGCCAGGTGGTACAATTGTTGTAACATCCATTATTATTCTATTCATCGTAATTTTCTTTAAAAAGTTTGGTAACAATTTACGAGTAGAAAGGAGATAAAGAAGTGAACATTACAAAAGCTTGGGAAATTCTAAAAGAAAATGGTTTTAAAAAGACTGACAAACGTGAACTAATATTAAATATGTTTAGTGAAACAGAAAAATATTTAACAGCGCGGGATTTACTGTCTGTATTAAAAAAAGATTTCCCTGGTATGAGTTTTGATACGATTTATCGTAATCTTTCTACTTTTGTAGAATTAGGTATTTTAGAAGAAACAGAGTTAAACGGAGAAAGAAACTTCCGAATGCAATGCGAATCAGATCATCACCACCATCATTTTATTTGTATGGAATGTGGAAAGGTAAAAAATATAGAAATTTGTCCTATGGAAATGTTATCCGAGAGACTACCTGGTTGTGAAATTGAATCGCACAAATTTGAAATTTACGGAAAATGTCCAAATTGTGCTTAAATTTACCTAAAACTGATAACGAAATAAAATAAGACTACTAATTTTATGAATAGTATGTTAAATTGCTATTAAGTGAATAATCTTGCAGGAAATAGACGCATGATGCTTAATTGGGAATTCGGTGAAAATCCGAAGCTGTATCCGCAACTGTAAGTGCTAGTTTTGGAATATGCCACTGTCAAATGATGGGAAGGCTCCAAAAATGTGAATGCACAAGCCAGGAGACCTGTCTTTTTCTGATCGTAACAAACCTCTTCGGAATTAAAGAGAATGTACGGCAAATCTCGTGAACACACAATTTCAGTGTTAATAACAAGTATTTCTTGCCATCCATTCTAGGGTGGCTTTTTATTTTGCCTCTGTTCTTTCTGTAGATTAATTCACGAAAAAAATGTAGGAGGGCTAGTAAGGAAATTTTTAAATCTGGATTACATATTAAAAAGGGAAAATACGAAGGAGAGTTTCAAATGAAAAACATACTTAAAAGAATATCTTTATTAATGGTAGTAGTAATCGCTTTAGTTGGATGTGGTAATCAAACACAAGAAGAGGTAAAACCTGCTGAACAAACATCGAATAATACAGCTGAAACGAATGTAGAAGAGTCAAAAGTAGTACTTGAAGTAATCAATGACGGTAAAACAGAATCTAAAGAAGTTACATTTACTGAAGGTGAAACAGCATTAGAAGTAACAATTAGGGAATTAAATGCTGTTGAAGAAGGCGGCTTTGTTACAACTATTAATGGTGTAGAAGCTGGCGAAGCTACAAAAACGTTTTGGGCATTATCAGTAAATGGTGAAATGTCAATGGTAGGCGCAGGAGAAGTAATCCTTAAAGATGGAGACAAAATTACTTGGGAGCTATCCTCTTACTAATGAGGTGAAATATTGGAAGATAAAAATCTTCAGTTAGGACACACAATGAAAATAAGACAATCAACAAGAGTAATGACAATCATTGCATGTCTTGCTGCTTTAAGCATTGTTGGAAGAATTTATACAGTAGGAATCCCAAATGTACAACCTTCAACAACAATCATTATTTGTGTGTCACTAGTATTCGGTATTAGAATTGGTTTAACATTAGCAGTCTTGACTGTGTTTGGTTCAAATTTAGTATTAGGGTTCGGTCCCTTTTTAATCATGCAATTGCTCGCATGGGGGGCTGTAGCCATTGTTTCTGGTCTATTAGGGAGAATATATAAAAAGATACCATTCGCTATCCTAGCGTTCTATTCAGCATTAATGGGAATGTTCTATGGATTTGTCGTTTCATTAAATATGCTATTTATTGGCAATGGTGTAATGTTTATTGCCTATTATTTAGCCGGCATTCCATTTGATATTTACCATGCAATCGGTAACTTCGGTTTTTTCTTAGTATTAGGACCAATCATCATTAAATTAATGGAAAAAGAAAAGAAAAAGTTATTTGGATAATGTAAAAGGGTTGACTTGAAAATTAAATTTCAGGTCAACCCTTTCTAAATGTGTAAGTTGCTGCTTAATCATTGTTAAAACGAGAATATGTACTAGTATATTAATTATTACAATTGCTATTAGAGAATTGCTCATAAATTCAGATTGCTTCCTTACAACTATTACGAATGGTCTAATTATATGAATTCGTTTTCAATTCAATGACGCAAGCTTTTACGAAGCGTGCTTGGTTTTCGGCCAATAATTGAATCTCCTCAGAATTTCCTAGGTAATACTATTAGTTTATAACTATTTTCGTATAATTACTAGAGGAAATTTGTAAATTTTCACAATATTAAAAAATAATACTTAATTCGTAATTCAACATTCACTTTCTTATACTTTTATTTCGAAAGTACAAATTTTTTGTTACACTTATTAGATGATAATACAGGAAGGACTAAATACTTATGAAATCACCTTACACATTTAAACATATAGCACCTTCATTTCAAATAGATGAAAAAGGAGCTGCAATTTTTTTATTACACGGACTAGGTAGTAATGAAGATGATTTACTTCAACTAGTCGATTCATATAAAGGGAATTGCCATATTTTTAGCTTAAGAGGACCAATTGCACACCGTCCTGGTTTTGCTTTCTATACTTTTGAAGAAGAGGGGAAACCAAATAGAGAAATATTTGATAAAATGATTTTATTTACGCTGGACTTTATAAAAGAAGCAGTAGAGGAATATCAATTAGATCCTAAGAAAGTTTATATTATTGGGTTCAATCAAGGCGCGGTTATTGCGCAAACATTAGCGCTTTTCCTAGGAAATGAAATAGCAGGTACTGTTGCTCTAAGTGGTTATATACCTGATTTTGTTATCGCTGATTATAAGAAAGCGGGTATAAAAGACGCCAAAGTATTTATTTCACATGGTGAGTATGACTATGACTTCCCAATCCAATGGGGAGAAAATAATAAGCGATTTTTTGAAGAGTACGGGGCGAACGTAACCTTTAAAACTTACCCAGTGGGTCATGGTGTTTCTCCTGAAAATATAAAAGATTTTCATTCATTTATTGAAATTAGTACAAAATGTTAATAAAACTCCACGTTTACCAATTGATGGTGAACGTGGAGTTTTTATATTGTTATTGGTTTGAATTTAATAACATTTCCGCTTCAACGATTGGCATAGGTTTATGGAAGTAGTATCCTTGCCCAATGACACAACCAATATTTTTTAAAAAATGATACTGTTCAATCGTTTCAATTCCTTCCGCAACAGCATTCATATTTAATTTTGAGGCTAATTGTACAATTGTTTGGACAACAGAGTACATTTCATTATTGTTCATATTACTAATAAATGACCGGTCAATTTTAATTTCAGAGAATGGAAGTTGCTGTATATAACTTAAAGAAGAAAATCCAACACCAAAATCATCAATCGAGCTATCGTATCCGAATGCTTTTAATTTTAATAAAATTTCTTTTGCCTTCTCAAAGTCAACTAGCTCAAAGTTTTCCGTCACTTCGATTTGTATGAGATCCGGACTAATATCATATTGACTTACAAGTTGGATAAAGTCATCTACGAAAGTTTCATGGTAAAAATGAACAGGGGAAATATTTACAGATACTGGTACCTGTTTTAATCCATGAATTTTTCTTTGTTGCTGCCATTCTAAAACTTGTTTTAAGATAGCATTATCAATTTCTCGTATTTTTCCGCTAGATTCTGCAATAGGTATAAATGAAGCTGGAGAAACAAATCCAAGTACAGGTGAATTCCATCTTGCTAATGCTTCAAAGCCTTCAATATCACCAGTATTTAAATTAACCTTTGGTTGAAGAAAAGCTGTAAATTCGTTATTTTTAAGCCCATAGATTAATTGGTTTAATGTATCCATTTCCTTTTGCATGACTTTATTTGTTTCTTCGTCAAAGAAAGTAACAACTGTTCCGTACTTTCTTCTAGAGCTTGTAAGAGCGATATCAGCTTGTCGAATACTTTCGTCCATTGCTACTTCAGAACTAAAATAGGTGATTCCCATATTAAAGTTGATAAACATTTCTCTTTCTGTTAGATCATATGGCGTTATAGTTAGTAAATTCCTTAAATTGGATACGTATGACTCTACATCCTTTTTATCAATATGAATCGCTTTAATAATAGAAGAATTTGAGAAACGACCATAAATCATATCATCATGATCATTACATAGAGTTTGTATTCGATGACCAATTTGTTTTAACAGCTCATCACCCGTTTTCCTACCGTACAAATCTACTATCCCGGCATATTCAACAGGTTGGAGTATTAATAATACTCCAGAAAAATCTTTCTGTATCCATTGTGATAAATTGGTGTAAAAGTAATTAGGATTGGGTAATCCTGAGTTCATGTCAAAAAAAGCTAACTTCTTTAATTCTTTTTTCTGTTCTGCATACTTTAATGACAGTGAAATAATAGGTGATAATTTATTTAAAAACTCAATGTCCGTTTGTTTTAACGAAGATTCATTTTTTAAATAAATCGTAATACTACCTAATATGACTTTATGTTGGTTCACGATTGGTTTTGACCAACTTGAAGTGACAGAATGAATTAAGTCTCTTTGCTTTGAACTCGATTTGTTCTTCCGTTTAGATGAATATTGGTCAATATAAATTGTATTTTCGTTAAAACCAGCACTTGAATCGAGCAAATTCTTGTTAATTTCTTCGATAGTATGTAGTGGTAGGGAACCAGTTGCTACCACTTTTAGTTCTTGATTTGGTTGTAAAACTCTAATAGCACAGTATATATTGCGAATATAATATTTTTCTACTTTTTCAGTAATTAACTGTAGTATATTTTCCGAATCTGCTCCTTGCTCTAATTCCGCATATACTTCTCTTTCCAGTTTCGAAAGCATTTTGTCTAAAGAAGAATCTGTAATATTTTTAAATAGAAGTACCGTATATTGTACTTTATTTGACATGTCCCTTATGGGGAATGAGTTAATACAATTCCAAAATGGAGTTCCGTCTTTATGATAGTGAATCAAATTGAGTTCAAAAGGTGTTTCTGTTTTTATATTAATCTCAATTTCTTGTTCCAGTTCAGAATCTGTTTTAGTACCACTTAAAATTTTTAAATTTTTCCCTATAAGTTCCTGCCTAGAATAACCTGTTAAAATAGATAAGGATTCATTGCAGTATAAAAAAGTTTGATGACAATCTGATTGATCAATGATCGCAATTCCATTTACTACTTGATCAGATAGATGACAAAGAAATGATATTAATTGATCTTTAGTTTGGGGCATCTTGCTTGGTATTAACATCCTTGTTCCCCCTAAGGTAAATAGACATGTATTTTAAAGTATTATATCAAATCTATCTAAAATTGCCGAGAATATTTTGAAAATTTGTAGTTTTTAGTAGATTATTGTAATTTTAGTAATTAATAGTAAATGCTTCATATAACATTTTTTGTGCAACTTCGCCAAATTCCTCAACTATTGTATTGTCCTTTAATTTCATCGTAACTTTAGTACTTTCTGTATTGATTTGACCATTTTCAATTTCAAGTTTGATTGTTACTTTTCCGTTCATTCGCAGATCTTGTTTCATTTCATCAGAAAACTTATTCTCTTCAAATAGTCCATCTTTCCAAGTACCTTTTATAGTAAAAATTTGTAATTTATCATTTTTTTCATATTCCCATAGAGTGTCACGTAATATAGTTGTAAATAACTCATCTATCGTAAAGGACTCATTGCCATACTCAATATTAATGGATTTTGCCTCTAGGGCTTCTTGCGAGATGGCGCTTGCCGCTTTGTGCGCCTGATCGTCTATTCCTGAAAGTGCATCTCTAATATCGGAACAACCGGCTAATATACTTGTAATGAATAAAATAATAGTAACAATTTTTATATTTCGCACGAAAATTCCTCCATTTCTAAAATAGTACATATATTTAATCTTAACGAAATTAACAACTAATGGGTTATGACATTTCTCACTTTTTTGGACAAAAGTAGAAAATTTTATTTGTATCTCCAAGTCGAACAACAAGAAAAAGATTATATGTGTAATTAGAAAGTGGAAAATTTTATTCTATTGCGAAAGGAAGAGACAATGAAGATTGATGACGAGATTCTGGATAAGTTAGGAGTCTATTTTGTCTATCATGATATTTATAATCGCTATGGAATTACCTTTGAAACGTTTGTAGATCGTTGGTTAAGAGGGATTTTAGACATTTAACGTTAATATTTGTGAAATAAAAAAAGAAGGACTACATTAGAATTTTACATTCTAACCTAGTCCTTCTTTATTTTAAAAATGGCGTTTAATCCAATCATTTGCCTCTAACCAATCATAAACACGAATCACGTTTTCGGGGACAGGGTTTCGATTGTATGGAGTATCAAATAATATTACAGGAATTTTTAATTCTTCTGCTATACAGACAGCATTATCATGTTTATCTTCAAAAAAGACGTCGACTTGATGTTTTTTAGCAACTTCGAGTTTATCATGACTTCCTATTAACTCAATATGATGAAAAGGTACTTTGTTTTCTTCAAACCATTTTTGAGTAATAGAGAATAAGTTTGTATTACGCGCTGATATATAAAATAATTCGTATATAGATTGCCAATCATTTAATATGGTTTTTGCATTTTTTGCAATTTCGCTTACAGAATACATATATGCTTCATTTTCTTGGAACCACTTTGAAAATTCATCTCGGTCGATTGGTTCTTTAAAAGCACTTAAGAAATCATATTCAACTACATCATCTAAAACGATATTTGTATTATATTTTTTATTGATATGTGGAATAAGTGTATCTGCAGTTGTTACCGTACCATCTATATCAATACCAAATCGAGGTTTATTTTTCATATAATAACTCCTGATTAACCCTGAGTCGATTCTGCTTTCGCTCTTTCCTCAGCCATTTCAGCTGCAAGTTTGTCGATTTCTTTTTTCAATTCTTCTACCATTGTTTCTTCAGGAACTTTACGAACAGTTTTCCCTTTCATAAATAGAAGACCTTCTCCACGTGCACCTGCAATCCCGATATCTGCCTCACGTGCTTCACCAGGACCGTTAACTGCACAGCCTAATACAGCAACCTTTAATGGTACATTTAGTTTAGAAATATATTCTTCAACTTCATTTGCAATTGAAATTAAGTCAATTTCAATACGTCCGCAAGTTGGACAAGAGATTAATGTTGCCATGTTTGAAGCCAAACCGAATGATTTTAATAGCTCACGAGCAACTTTTACTTCTTCAACAGGATCAGCTGATAATGAAATACGTAAAGTATTTCCAAGACCTCTTGAAAGAATTGCACCAAGACCTGCTGCAGATTTTACAGTACCAGCGAATAATGTTCCTGATTCTGTAATACCTAAGTGAAGTGGATAATCAAATGCTCTTGAAGCTTTCTCATATGCTTCAATTGCTAAATTAACATCTGAAGCTTTCATAGATACGATAATATCATGGAAATCTAAGTCTTCTAATATTTTAATATGATGTAGGGCAGATTCAACCATACCATCAGCAGTAGGGTAGCCATATTTTTCTAAAATGTGACGTTCTAAAGATCCAGCATTTACACCAATACGAATTGGAATCCCTTTTGCTTTTGCAGCATTTACAACTGCTTCAACTTTTTCACGACGGCCAATATTACCTGGGTTTATGCGAACTTTATCTATGCCGTTTTCAATTGCCATTAAAGCTAACTTATAATTAAAATGAATATCCGCTACTAGTGGGATATGTATGCGTTTTTTAATATCTGCGATTGCATTTGCTGCACGTTCATCTGGAACTGCTACTCGGACGATTTGACAGCCTGCTTCTTCTAATCGCAGAATCTCTGCAACAGTTGCTTCTACATCATGTGTTTTTGTTGTACACATACTTTGTATAAACAACTCATTACTACCACCGATTGTTAAATTACCTACACGTACTGGTCTTGTTTTTGTACGGTGTGTCATTTCATTCATTAAAAATTCTCTCCTTTATAAAGGTACGGATATGAAATAAGTAAAGCCATTGGCATGCAACAGTTAGTCAAGGTAAGAAATCATTTTCTTGAAAAATGTATAAAAGTCTACCAAGCCAAGGCTATAAGGATTGTTTTGTACCATAGCCACTCTATTTTATCAGTGTTCGAAAGGAAAAGACAAGGATATAGAAGCTATTGTTTTGAACAATTATTATATACATTAACATATACAGGAATTTTGATCAGTTCCCCCGGCACCATAGCTTGCTTCTGAAGATGCGGATTTAACTGATAAAAACGAGCTAAACGCTCTGCATTCGGTACTTCTACCTCTGAAGGATATACTGCAAACAAAGACTGAGGAGAATCTCCCATTTCAGTAATAACAGGAATTGTTTTTATAGTAAATTCTTTCTCACATTTTTGATTAGAAGTAGGGTGTTCAAAAGAGGCTAGTGGTATAGTTCCTTCTGTTAAATCTATCTTAATGACAAAGGCAATCATAAATATAATGGCAGTAATGATAATATAACGCATAAAAATATCCCTCCTTTCTCCACTATATGAAGACAAGAGGGATTCATGCATATTATTTCACTGGCATTTTCGGATATTTTGTAGACGCTATGAATAATAGAAAAACCGTAATAATTATTCCTAGTAAAGTTCCTATTGAACTATCGATAGGAATAAAAGGAAATAGAATAAATAATAGAGTATTCCACGTTATTGCTAACGAGGCAGATCTCCACATATGGCGATATTCCCCACGTCGTTTCATTAACTTTAGTATACCAAATCCAACAAGTGCAAAAATACTAATTTGGATAAATAAAAGGGTAGTAGAAGTTAAAAATAATACGATAAGAGAAAATGGATATAATAACCATTGTATATCTTCTACATACTGAGCAAATCCTTCAATATTGAATGTATTCTCATTTGACACTCCAGTTATATATTGTATAAATGAAAATATCGTTAAAAATGTAGTAAGTATAAATACATATTGAATAACTTTTCCAATTGTAAGCATTCGATAACCAGCTAATTTTTTTGGGTGAATTAAACTATCAATAAAAAGCTGTGAATGTTTAACCATTTTGTCACCTCCACCATTTGAAAGTTTACCATGAAATATTAGAAAAATGAATTGGATTCAACTCATGTGCTCTACATATCTAAATTGGAATTGAAAAATGTATAAAGTATTAGCAGATAGGATATAGTAGGATGTGGAATCAATTCTATTAGGTTATGAATATCGTTTTTAGTTCAGTCAAAAGGCTGAAATATAGACAAATTAAGTGTCAATTATTTGAACGAAACGAATTAATTTGATAACCTACTAATGTATTCAACATTATTTCTAAATCTAGGGAGGAAATACAAATGGCTTACGAATTACCAAAATTAACTTATGCATATGATGCATTAGAACCACACATTGATGCGAGAACTATGGAAATCCACCATTCAAAACACCACAATACTTATGTTACAAACTTAAATGCAGCAGTTGAGGGTACTGAATTTGCTGGTAAAGATTTAATCGAATTAATTTCAAATATCGATGCACTTCCAGCTGACAAACAAACGGCAGTACGTAACAATGGTGGTGGACATGCTAACCATACATTGTTCTGGGAAATTTTAGCTCCTGGTGGCGCAACTGCACCAACTGGTGAATTAGCTGCTGCTATTGATGCTAAATTTGGTAGCTACGATGCTTTCAAAGAAGAATTTGCAAAAGCTGCAACTGGCCGTTTCGGTTCAGGTTGGGCTTGGTTAGTTGTTGATGGTGGCGAAATCGCAATCACTTCTACTCCAAACCAAGATTCTCCAGTAATGGAAGGTAAAACACCAATATTAGGTTTAGACGTTTGGGAGCATGCTTACTACTTAAACTACCAAAACCGTCGTCCTGACTACATCTCTGCATTCTGGAATGTAGTAAACTGGGATGTTGTTGAAGCGAAATACCAAGCTGCAAAATAATAAAATCCATTATCATTAATAGTGATTTTTAGAGCGGACTCTTCACATTAAGGGTTCGCTCTTTTTATGTTTTCTAGCATAACAATTTTCAATATGCGCATATTAACTTTGTGGAGGTGACCCAACTTGGCAAAGGATAAAAAAGCTAAAAAAGGATTAGATCGTGAAGAGTATGGCTATGGTTTCGATTTAAGTCCTGATGATTTTGACGTAATTGGTCAAAATGATGCGGCAAAAAGAAAAAATCAAAATGAAAACAGAGATAAAAAAGATAATGAACATACCCCATCTAAATTAAACGAAAGTTGATAAGTATATTCGGGATAAATTAAAGTATTTGGCAAAGACATTTCGTTTATGCCAAATACTTTTCATTTTTTGCTAAATGATGTTTTTCTAATTAAACCTTATCGACATAAGTTCTAAACATTCACCATTTTTCTTAAAGTATAGAAAAGAAAAAGAATGGGGCGTTTGCTGTGTTAATCGATGGGGTATTTTCAGGTGGTGGTATTAGAGGGTTTGCTTATGTTGGAGCAATGCAAGTGCTCGAAGAAAGAGGTATCTACTTTAAACGGGTCGCTGGAACAAGTGCTGGTGCAATTTTAGCTTGTTTTGTCGCAGCAGGATATAATGCTAAAGAAATTGAAAAATTATTAGATGAACTTGATCTTAAATCACTTCTAGATCCTCCTAAATTTTCTCGAACTCTCCCGTTTTTAAAATGGCTCAATTTATATTTTCGTATGGGATTATATCAAGGAAAAGCGTTAGAAAAATGGTTTTATAAAAAACTAGCTGCTAAGGATATATATACGTTTGATGACTTGCCAAGAGGTTCCCTCAAACTAGTAGCCTCCGATTTGACAAATGGGAGAATGGTTGTTATTCCTGATGACCTACCATCATATGGATTCAATTGGAAAACATTCTCGGTTGCAAAAGCGCTAAGAATGAGTTGTGGTATACCATTTTTCTTTGAACCTGTAAAATTGAGGGATAATAAAAAAGAAGAATGTATTTTTGTTGATGGTGGTGTATTAAGTAATTTCCCACTATGGATATTTGATAATGGTAACAAAGAACGTCCTTTACTAGGACTTAAACTTAGTAGTCCTCGAGAAGAATCTGAACCACATACGATTAAAAATGGATTAAATTTATTTGAAGCACTTTTCTCTACAATGAAAGACGCTCACGATAAACGTTATATTTCTAGGAAGCATGAGAAAGATATTATTTTTATTCCAGTTGATGACTATAGTGCGACTAATTTTAACTTGGACAAAAATTCGAAGAAAGAATTGGTTAATATCGGTAGATCAAGAACAGAGAAATTTTTAACAAGTTGGTTACCTCAAGAACAAGTTTTATATAGGATAAAGTAGCCTCACAATTGTAATAATAAATGTAGCATTTGATGAGGAGATGATCTTTATGGCAAAAACAAATAGAGAAATTGCAGAAAAAATATTAGAAGATAATATGATTGGAACAATGGCTACTATCGAAAACAATAAGCCTCATTCTCGTTATATGACATTTTTTAATGACAATTTTACTTTATACACGGTTACAAGTAAAGATACTCATAAGGTAGAGGAATTGTCTAATAATCCCTATACCCATATTCTAATAGGGTACGATGGTAAAGGATTTGGAGATTCATTCCTTGAAATTGAAGGTAAAGTTGAAATTTCATCTGATGAATCAATAAAGGAAAAAGTATGGAATAAGGCATTACGCTTTTGGTATGATGGTCCAGATGATCCGAGAATGGTTGTATTAAAAATAACACCAAGCCAAATTCGTTTAATGAATACAAAAGGGGAAGACCCGAAAATCGTAGAATTATAATAAAATTAATTAAATGATGATGTGATAAGGTTGACTTGAAGATTCAGGTTAACCTTTTTTATTTCACAAAATACGTACAAAAAATTCACGAACAAATTCATTTTTCGGATTTTAGTTTACAAATGGAATAAAATTTATAAATTCATTTTAATTAGTCTAGTTAGATGCGAACAAAAAAACATTGCATGAATACACTATAGTAAAAGAAACCACATATTACAAAAAGAATTGAAAACGTTTTCAAATTAAACCTAACTAATCTCGGACTATACATATCAAAAGTTAGGTGGTGAAGCAAATGGAGTTCTTTTTATTAGGATTAACGCTTTGGTTGTTCGTCATTGTATCATTAATATTCATGGTAAAAGGTTTTCAAAAAAAATCTTCCCCAATTGTCTTTGTAAGTATCGTTGGTTACCTTGTACCTATGGCAATCTTTACAATGTATGAACAATACTTTATCGCCTTCGCACTTCTAGCTATAATTCCGTTTGTGGCTGCATTTCAAATGAAACGTTAAATGAGAATAGAAAGATTGGGTTAGCGTAAATCGCTAGCTCTTTTTTTATTTTTTAGACGTTTTATATAAAAAGAGGAGTTTTAATCATTAATATTTAATCATTAAGTACATATTATTTAAATTTTCCAAATTGTATAATAATTTTATTAGATAAATTTGTGGGGTGGGTTTATGGATAATCAAATAGTCCAGCAATTTATAAATATTGTTGGTGAGAACAATGTTAAACAATCAACAGCACAACTTCTTGCCTATTCTTATGATGCAACAGCTAATTTTCAAGCTTTGCCAGATTTAGTTCTATCACCAAGAAACACGAAAGAAGTTTCTGAAATTGTAAAAATATGTAATGCGAACAAAATTCCAATTGTTCCAAGGGGATCAGGTTCTAATTTAGCTGCAGGAACGGTTCCAAATCAAGGTGGAGTCGTGTTGTTATTTAACCATATGAACAAAATAATAGATTTTGATAAAGAAAACTTAACGATTACAGTTCAACCAGGGATGATTACCGCTGATATTTGTAAATTTGTTGAAAATGAAAATCTATTTTATCCACCAGATCCTAGTTCAATGAAAATTTCAACAATTGGTGGGAATGTTAGTGAAAATTCAGGGGGACTGCGCGGATTAAAATATGGTGTTACTAAAGATTATGTGAAGGGGCTCACAGCTGTATTACCAAATGGAGAAATCGTTCAGACAGGTGGAAAACTTGCAAAAGACGTAGCTGGTTACGATCTCACATCGTTATTAGTAGGTTCTGAAGGTACACTCGCAGTAATATCTGAAATTACATTAAAACTAATTCCATTGCCGAAATATAAAATGACTAGTATAGCTTATTTTGAATCATTAGAAGCAGCTGCAAAAACTGTTTCTTCAATTATTGCAAATAAGATTATTCCAGTTACCCTAGAGTTTCTTGATCGAAAAACGATTGATGCAGTGGAACAGTTTATGAAAATCGGGTTATCAACAGATGTGGAGGCAATGCTTCTATTGGAACAAGACGGTGATTTAAGTCAGGTTGAGCAAGACATACATGAGATGACGGAAATTGCAGTTGAAAATGGAGCAACATTTGCAAAAATTGCAAATGACGAAGATGAAGCTGAACAACTAAAAACTGCAAGACGTGTAGCTTTATCTGCTTTATCGAGGCTTCGACCTACGACAATATTAGAGGATGCGACAGTACCTCGATCTGAATTAGCTGAAATGGTAAAACGAATTGATCGTATTGCAGAAAAATATAATCTAACCATCGCTACCTTTGGTCATGCAGGGGATGGAAACTTACATCCAACGTGCTTAACAGATCTGCGTGATGAGGATGAGTTAAAACGAGTTGAAGAAGCATTCGAAGAGATATTTGAAGCAGCGTTATCTTTAGGTGGTACAATCACCGGAGAGCATGGGGTCGGTGAAATGAAAGCACCTTATTTGGAATGGAAAGTTGGGGAATCAGGTATTCATTTAATGAAAGGGATAAAAGCCGCATTTGATCCTAATAACATAATGAATCCTGGGAAAATGTTTGCGAAGAACACGAAAAAGAGAGTGGTGTTGCAAAGTGTCTATTAATGTAGCAATGCAGAAATCATTTCTAAAACATGTAGAAGAAGAATTACTTTTAGATTGTATGAGGTGTGGTTTTTGTTTATCGTCTTGTCCAACGTATATTCATACAGAACAAGATGAATCACAATCACCACGTGGACGCATAGCTTTAATGAAAGCCATTCGAGATGGAAAGATTCAATGGGATTCTTCCGTTGAGGATTCTTTTAACCTATGCCTAGGATGTAGAGCATGTGAACCAGCGTGTCCAGCTGGGGTTCAGTATGGTGCATTAATTGAACAAACAAGGGACGCTGTTCAGGAAGTGAAGCCTCAAAAGAATTTTGAAAAAACAGTTCGTAACGTTACGTTTAATCATTTATTTGCTGACAAAAAAGATTTAAATAAAGCGGTTAAATTAGTCCGATTTTATCAAAAATCTGGGTTGCAAAAAGTTACGAGAAAAATAGGGTTTTTAAATTTATTCCCATCGTTTATGAAAGACATGGAAAAAGCATTACCTGAAGTTCCAAAAAAGGTTGAAAAACTAGAACCAATTAAATCATCCAAAGTTAAAGTAGCTTTTTTTACAGGATGTTTAATGGAATCACTTTTTAAAGAAATAAACGATAAAACAATTGAACTAATAAAATTATTAGGTGCAGAAGTCATTATTCCAACTGGACAACAATGTTGTGGGGCATTGCATGCACATAGTGGGGAGCTTGCTAAGGGATTGCGTAATGCAAAAGTAAATGTAGAAGCTTTTGATAGTGATGAGTACGATTATATCGTCAACAACGCTGGAGGTTGTGGTGCATTTTTAAGTGAATATGAAAAACATTTAGAAAGCGATCATAAATATAAAGAAAAAGCACAACGTTTCTCATCAAAGATGATTGATATTTCATCGTTATTAGTGAAATTAGGTTTAATAGATTATTTAAATACATTACCAACATCTTACACAACAGTTATTGCAACATACCAAGACTCTTGTCATTTACGTAACGTTAACAAAGTGTACGAACAACCTAGAAGGCTTATACAATCTCTACCAGGTGTACAATACAAAGAAATGTTGAAAGCAGATAGTTGTTGCGGATCTGCTGGTATCTATAATTTATTACAACCCGAAATGGCTGGAAAAATATTAGAAACTAAAATGGGCTATGTAAAAGAAGTGAACCCGACCTATATTGTAACTTCGAATCCGGGATGTTTAATGCAAATGAAAGCGGGTATTAATAAAGAAAAACAAACAAGTACTATTGAAGCTGTCCATATTGTAGAAATTATCTATGAACAAATTAAAAAGGTGTCTAAGAACTTATCAACATATGAGGCTATAACACATTAAACAGACATGTTTTGAAGGGGGAGCAAAATATGTTTGATTTGCAGTTTATTGGTACAAAAATAGTAGATGAACTGAAAAAATTAATTGATCAAGATGTTGTTGTTATTGATCATAATGGTTTTATTATTGCTAGTACTGATGTATCACGTATCAATCAATTTCATGAAGGATCAATACTTGCGATGAAAAATAAACAAGTCATGCATATGACGAAGGAATTGGCTAGTAGATTAAAAGGCGTTCGTGAGGGGTTCGTTATGCCTTTGATCATAGAAGATACACCAATTGGGGTAATCGGTGTAACAGGGAAACCTTCTGAGATTGAAAAGTACGGAAAACTTGTTCAAAGAATTACAGAATTATTTGTAGAAGACTTTTTAACACGACAGGAAAAAGAAAGAGACGCTAGAATGTTTGAATTCTTTTTAGTAGATTTACTAAGTGGAAGAATTGATAAAGAGATACTGGCGCAACGTGTCGATCTGATGGGGATTGAAACAGAAATCTATAATCGGGTTATTATAATAAAAGTAGATCGACGGTTAGAATATAATGAGATTAATTTTTTGAATAGTATTCAAACGATTCACCCAAAACTGCGAATTACCCAATGGAGTTTTGATAAGTTAATAATGCTAGTTCCTAATGTATCTCGGGAACTACTAGATACCGGTTTACGTACTTTGAAGAGAAAAATTGAAAAAAAGTTCAAATCACAAGTTTTCATTGGTGTTGGAAATTGTGAAGATTTTTATAGTTTAAGCGAATCCTATAGTAAAGCAAATATCGCATTAAATATAGCTATTGCAGATGAAACGGAAATTGTATTTGAAGAAGATTTAACGATCGATTTATTATTGTCGGAAATAGAAGAATATAAAATTCAAAATTTCATAGATCGAACGATTAAACCAATCATATCCGACGAGGAACTATTACTCAATCTTGAAAAATGGCTAAACAGTAATTCATCCCTACAAGATATTGCAAATGAACTTCATATCCATAAAAACACACTTAAGTATAGATTGAAAAAAATTGAAAAATTATTAGATCTAGATTTGAACCAAAGCAAAATAAAATTAGATCTTAATTTGGCAATCTACTTATATAGAAAATATTATTATAAAAAGGCTTGAACAGAAAATGTTCTAGCCTTTTATTTATTGGGTAAACCAATTAAAGATCTCACTTTTATGTATTAGTTGGACAAAAAATATTAAAAAAGAGTGGGAATTTTTATGTCCTTTGTATATATATATTTAATTTTCAGAATTATAAAATAATTATAATTCAAAGTGATACTATACTTTGAAAATTATTGTAATTGCAAAGGGGATATGTTAGGTGAAGACGTTTAAAAAGGGGAAATTTCTATTAATCTCGTTATTAGCACTATTAACTCTAGTGTTAGCAGCTTGCGGAGGTTCATCTTCAAGTAATGGAAGTAGTGGTGAAGCAAAATCTTATAATTTAAAAATGTCAGTAACAGTTGGTGAAGCTTCAACATGGTATGAAGCAGCAAAAAAACTAGCGACTGACTTAGAAAAAGAAACGGATGGTCGTATTAAGATTGAAGTATTCTCTAACGAACAATTATCGGGCGGGGATTCTGGGAAAGCAGTTGAAGGTTTAGCTAAAGGATCAATTGACTTAACTTTTAACTCTACAATTATTTACTCAATTCTAGACCCTAAATTCGGGGTTGCAAGTGCACCATTCTTATTTGATAACCTTGACCAGGTAGATAAAGTATTTGCTGGAAAAGGTGGAGAAATGATTAAAGAACTTCTTGCTGAAAAAGGTGTACATGTTCTTGGTTACGGTGAAAACGGATTCAGACAATTAACTAATAGCAAAGTAAACGTAAAAACACCATCTGATTTAGATGGATTAAAAATTCGTATTCCTGGTATTACAATGTACACAGATTTGTTCCGTGAATTAGGAACTGACCCTGCAACGATGACATTCTCCGAAGTATTTACAGCTCTTCAACAAGGGACAATTGATGGTCAAGAAAATCCAATCGATGTAATCTATTCCGCAAAACTTAATGAAGTCCAAAATTATTTAACATTATGGAATTACTCATATGACCCACTAGTTTTAGGGATTAATAAAGAATTATATGACTCTTTGAGTGATGAAGATAAAGCGTTATTTGATCGTTTAGGTAAAGAAGCAGCTGCATATCAAGTGAAAATTACACGTGAAAGAGAAGCTAAACAAATTAAAGAATTAGAAGAAAAAGGTATGACAGTTTATACACCATCTGCTGATGAAATTAAAGCATTTAAAGATACTGTTCAACCTATTTATGATAAGTATGAATCAATCTGGGGAGCTGACTTATTAGAAGCATTCCAAGAAAGATAATGGAGGCGTGGCATGAAAATACTAGATTATTTTGAGGAAATTATTTTATTTATAACATTCTTGACAATTACATTAATAACGTTTGCCAATATATTATCTAGGAATTTTTTTAAATTCTCTTTCTCCTTTACAGAGGAAATAACGATAAATTTGTTAGTTCTATTAACCTTTGTTGGTACAGCTCTAGGTGTGCGTAGATACGCACACCTAGGATTTACTTTAGTTTACGACATTGCAGGAAAACTGGGGAAAAAGGTAATCTCATTAATCTCTTCAATTATCTCAGCAGGATTGTTCGCAATTTTACTATATTACGGGTATGAAATGGTTGCATTTCAAATGAAAATATCTCAAACAACACCTGCACTAGGAATGCCGCAGTGGATTCTATCCTTAGCATTGCCAATAGGAGCGCTTCTTTGTTTAATTCGTACTGTACAAGTAACTTTAGAAGAATTAAAACAAGTAAATAATATTGAAGATATTAAAGATGAAGCAAATGATGAAATAAATACAGTTGAGACTGAAGGTGTGAAAGGAGAAGTGAAAATATGACAGCAATTGCCCTATTTGGTTCCTTTTTAGCATTAATTGCATTACGTGTTCCTATTGCTGCTTCTCTTGCAGTATCTTCGGTTATTGTATTATTTATTTCAAACGGTTTTGGAAGTTTTGAAGTTGTGACAGACATTATGTATACAAGTGTTGCGAAATTTACATTGCTTGCAATTCCTTTTTTTATTTTAGCTGGTGTCATCATGGACCATATTGGAATTTCAAAAAGATTAATCGATTTTGCTCAAGCATTAGTAGGTCATCGTAAAGGTGGAATTGTTCTAGTAACAGTATTAGTAGCAATTTTTTTCGCTGCAATATCGGGTTCAGGTCCAGCAACTGTAGCTGCGATTGGAGGTATTTTAATACCTGCAATGATAAAAAATGGCTATCGTAAAGAAACAGCTGGGGGATTAGTAGCAAGTGCAGGTGCGATTGGCATTATCATTCCACCATCCATTGCATTCATCATTTTTGCAATAGTTGCTGGTGATCAAATTCCGATAACGATTAATCGCTTATTTATGGCGGGGATTATTCCTGGTATTTTAGTTGGAATAGGGTTATTTATTGCAGGGATGTACGTAAGAAATCGAGATATTAAACGTGGAATATTTAATCAATCTGTAGAGTTGCAAGTAAGAAAAAGCACTAGTAAAGAAAAATGGGATGCATTTGTTAAGGCTATTCCAGGATTATTAATGCCAGTGATTATTTTAGGTGGTATTTACGGTGGATTTTTCACACCTACTGAAGCAGCAGTAGTAGCTGTTATGTATGGTCTTATCATTGGTATTTTCATTTTACGTAAAGGTTATTTCAAAGTACTTTATAGAATATTTATTGAATCTGCACTACAAACAGCTGTGGTGATGATAATTGTAAGTGCGGCATCTGTATTCGCCTACATAGTAACAACGGAACAGATTGCTGCAACGGTTTCAGATGTTGTGTTAGGAATTACAGACAATAAATATATCATTCTATTACTAGTTAACATTATTTTACTTATTGTAGGTGCATTTATTGACGCAATTTCAGCATATTACATTTTCGTGCCGATATTACTACCGATCATGTTGCAGTTAAATGTAGACCCAACCGTATTCGGGGTATTTATGACAATTAACCTTGCAATCGGTTTGTTTACACCACCGGTAGGATTGAATTTATATGTGGCAGCTAGTATGTCAAAAACGAATATTTTACAAATTTCACGTGGCGTAGTGCCTTTTATTATTGCTTCAATCGTTGTTCTATTAATCGTAACTTATATTCCTATCATTACAACATTCTTACCAGATTTACTTGGAGTGAAATAACAGCAAAGGGGAAGTGTTTATGAATTTTAAAGATGATGTTGCTATTATTACGGGGGCTGCAAGTGGTATTGGTCAAGAAGTTGCAGTCCAATTATCTAAACAAGGAGTTCATACGGTTTTAGTAGATTTAAATAGTTGTAAAGAAACAATTTCAAGATTAGCTCATGAGAGTTATTTAGAATGTTTAGGCGATATCCGTGATGAAAAATTCGTTCGTGCTACAGTAAACCGAACAATTGAGAAATACGGTGAAGTTCATATATTAGTTAATAATGCTGGTACAGCAAGTCGAAAAGATATTGAAACAATGACTTTAGAAGATTGGGACCGGGATTTAAACACGAACTTAAAAGCAACTTTTTTATTTATTCAAGCATGTGTTTACCCTCATATGAAGGATGCAGGATACGGAAGAATTATTAATATAAGCTCTGTTTCTGGGTTAAATGGTGGTGTCACTTCTGGTGACGGAGGCAAAGGCAGATCCGGTCCAGCTTATGCTGCTTCAAAGGGTGGGGTTATTGCCTTAACAAAATGGGTAGCAAAGGAATTAGGTCCATTTGGTATTACATGTAATTCAGTTGCTCCAGGTGCAACAGCAACTGGAATTACTGCCGGTGTCCCATATGATACTAGCCAACAAGTAATTAAACGCATGGGTCAGCCGAATGACATTGCCGGTGCGGTATTATACTTTGCATCTAGAGACTCTAGTTATACAACAGCGCAAGTATTAAAGGTAGATGGGGGAATTTGTATTGGATAACCAACGATTGCAAGCTTTTTATGATAAATCGACAGAGCGAATTGTTGGAAGATTAAAAAAAGATACAGACCTATTTACTGGAATAAAGGAAGTATGTGAACATTTTGGCGTGCGTGCTGGACATTTTCAATGTTTAGGATCCTTAAAATATGCAACATTCCTTCAAGTAGCCAAAGGAGATAAAGAAGGCCTAATAAAATATTCTCCAAAGGTCCAAACAACTTCAGAAGTTGAAATTATTTCAGGAGTTGGATTTATCGGGGTAAACGAGCAAGGTGAACTGGATGTTCACTTCCATGGGACAGTAGTAGACTGCGATAAAAAACTTGATGGTGGTCATTTTATAGAGGGTGAAAACATTACAGCAATCACTGTTGAATTTATAATTCTTCCTTTAAAAGACGTTGTATTAACACGAAAGAATGATGAAATTTTTAATGTACCTGTTTTCACATTTAATCAAAAGGAGGCTTAAGTTCATTGACGACAATCGGGAAACTAGCGTTAAAATCAGCAAAAGCTTATCCAAGTAAAATTGCTGTGAAAGATAAAAATGTTTCATATACTTACGGTGAGTTAGAAAAAAGAGCCTATGCTTTATCAACTTACTTTAATCATATCGGACTGAAAAAGGGAGATCGAATTGGCATCTTAATGTCAAATCGGGCAGAGCATATTGAGTTAGATGTGGCAGTATCCATTGCAGGTTTAGTAAAAGTTCCACTTAACTATCGTCTTCATCCATTAGAACATGAGTATCAAATAAAGGATTCAGGAATGTCTCTACTAATCGGTGAAGAAGAGTTAATAAATAATATAAAAATGGAAATTCCATCGATTTTTGTAGGTAACGATTATGAAGAAATCGTTAAACAATATTATGGTAAATCATATGAAAATGAAGTAAACGAAGATGATTTGATGGCTATTATGTACACTTCTGGAACTACAGGAAACCCAAAAGGCGTAATGCTTTCTCATAGAAATATGGTAACAGGAGCACAATCGCTCGCAATAGCGTGTGAAGTGGATTTTACCGACATAATAGGTCATGTAGCACCCCTTACTCACGGAGCAAACTTTTTAAGTCACGTTGCTTGGCTCTATGGCTTAACACAAATTGTCTATGATAAGTTCGAACCACATCAATTTGTAAATCACCTAGAAGAGGATCGGGTTTCTGTTATTTTTCTAGTTCCCACAATGGTGAACTTAATGGTACAACATGAACACTTTGATCCTATTAAATTAAAAACAATTAAATCAATTAATATGGCTGGAGCTCCAATTGCTGTTGCTAAACTACAAGAAGCATTGGATAAAATTGGTCCGAAGTTTGTCGAAACATATGGTCAAGTGGAAGCGCCAATGTGTATTTCTATTATGCCTCGATATGATTTACAAACTCATCTAGATTCATGTGGTCGAATTGGGCCATTTGTTGATGTGAAAATTGTTGACGATGAAGGTAGAGAAGTACAAAGGGGAGAAATCGGCGAAATTACCGCTAAAGGACCACTCGTTATGAAAGGCTATTGGAATAACGAAAAAGCTACAAATGAGACGTTACAAGATGGATGGCTTCATACGGGTGATTTAGGACGATTAGATGAAAATGGCTATCTTTATATTGTAGATCGTAAAAAAGAAGTCATTATCTCTGGTGGTGTAAATATTTATCCACGGGAAGTTGAGGAAGTGTTAAATAAACATCCATATGTGAAGGAAACATGTGTTATTGGTGTTCCTGATGAAAAATGGGGAGAAAATGTTGTAGCTTATATCGTTCCAAATGGTCGTGGTGAAGTGATGGATGAAGATCTAATTGATTTGTGTAAAAATCATCTAGCAAGCTTTAAAAAACCGAAAGAGATTTATATTGTTGATACTTTACCAAAGAGCTCTTATGGAAAAATTCTTAAGCGAGAGCTTGTAAAAAAACACATTGGGGTGACGAAATGACCACAGTTTACGTACATGGTATAGGCATGACGAAGTTTGGTAGCTTTGAAGATAAGTCACTAAAAGATCTTTTAATTGAAGCAAGTATAGATGCATTGAAGGACGCCAATCATCCAAAAATTGACGCTGTCTTTGTTGGCAATTTTATGGGCGGGACATTGTCTAATCAAGAAATTCTAGGGGCAATTGTTGCGAATGACTTAGGGTTAGGTTATATACCTACTGCAAAATTAGAAGGGGCATGTGCCTCAGGAGGAATCGCTCTACGACAAGGTGTATTAAGTATTTTAAGCGGTGAATATGAAAATGTCCTTGTAGTTGGTGCTGAAAAAATGAAACACGCCTCAACAGCAACAGTTACCCAATTTATAAACACTGCAATGGACCAAAGTACAACAGAAAAAGAAGCAGGTTTAACATTTCCTGGATTCTTTGGTACTGTAGCAAATCGATATATGTACCAGACAGGGGCACGAAAAGAGCATCTTGCAAAAGTTGCTTTAAAAAATAGGGAAAATGCTATGAATAATCCATTAGCTCAATTCCAAAAGCCTACTACGATTGAGGAAATAGTGAATGCTCGTATGGTTACTGATCCATTAGGTTTATTTGACTGTTCTCCAATTACAGATGGTGCAGCTGCTGTCGTCTTGTCTAGTAAGCCATCAAATATTAAGGTGCGTGCTTCTTCACAAAGCTCGGGTCCAACATTAATGCAAGACGCAATCGAATTGTTATCTCTTCCTGCTGTTAAATTATCTGGTGAAATAGCATATGAAAAAGCAGGATTAGGTCCAGATGATATAGATGTAGCTGAAATTCATGATTGCTTCTCAATGACAGAAATACTATCCATTGAGGAACTTGGCTTTTTCCCTAAACTTGAAGGTTGGAAAGCAGTTGAAGCAGGAGAAACAAAAGTAGATGGGAAAATTCCAGTTAACACGAGTGGTGGCTTACTATCTAAAGGACACCCAATTGGAGCAACTGGAGTATCTCAAATCTATCAACTTGTTCGTCAATTAAGAGGGAATGCTCCAAATCAACTTGCAAAACAACCGAAAATAGCAATAGCTCAAAATTTAGGTGGTACGGGTGCCTATTCTGTAGTTCATATATTGGAGAGGGTGTAAATGATGAAAGTATATGAATGTTGTGGAATTGAGTCTGTGACAAAAAAAGTATATTGTAGCTCGTGTGGTAAAGAAATTACAAATGAAATTGACGTACCAGATGAGGGAACAGTTTATAGTTATACTGTAATTCAAGTACCGCCAGCACAATTTGCACATCTTGCCCCTTATACCGTTGCATTGATACAACTAAAAAACTCTAAAGCAAAGGTAACTGCTCGAATTTTAGAATCAGTAGCAATCGGAGATCATGTGAAATTAGATTCAGTTGTAGATGGGGCATACGTATTTAAAAAAGTAGGTAGTAGTAAAGTACTCCATAATTCGTAATGAATTATGGGGTTTTTCCTATTGCTTTGCGAGTATAAAGAGGGGCGATCTAATGAGTAATGCTAAAATCTATACAATATTAGTATTAGTTATGTTAGCTTGGGGATTAAATGTTACTTGGCTAAAAATTATTGTTTCAAACGGAGATCCGTTAACTTTACAATCCTTTAGAATTTTTTTAGCGGGTATTACAGTATTTACTTTTTTAATAATTCTAAGGCAAAAACTATATGTACGAAATATGCCTTGGAAATATATATTGTTAGGTAGTTTTTTCGGTGTTATTTGTCACCACGCATTTTTAGCATTTGGAATACAGCAAACAACTGGAACAAAAACTGCAATAATCAGTGGACTTAGTCCGTTAATAGTTGCGTTAATTGCTGTTATTTTTAAAGACACAATTATGACTAAATCTAAATTAATAGGTTTTATTTTAGGTGGAATAGGTGTTTTAATAGCAGTCGTTAGAGATTTTCGTGAATTGCTGAATTGGGAAATGGGAGATATTTTAGTTTTCCTTTCGTTCTTTTTACAGGCTTTTAGCTTTATTGCAATTAGAAGAGGAACAAGAACCATCTCTCCCTTATTAATGACTGCATATATGTTAACAATTGGTTCGATTTTATTGGTGATAAGCTCGACTTTAATCAATCCATCTAGTATTGTTTCTTTTGCTACAGCGAATTTAACTTTTTGGTCTGTCTTTTTATTATCCGCTATAGTTGCAACTGGATTAGGACATAGTCTTTACAACTTATGTATAAAGCATATTGGTACAGCTGAATCTGCTATTTTTGTTAATTTGAATACAGTTTTCGCATTGTTTGGAACGACAATTTTATTACATGAGTTCATTACTTACCAACAAATTACGGGGACAATTATCATCATTACTGGTGTTATAATTGGAACGAGCAATATTGAATCAATAATTATTAAGTTTAAAAATCGACAGAAGAAAAGTCTTGAAGATGAGATTTTTTTAAATACAGATTGTCTAAAGGAAGAACAGAAAGTTCAATAATTTAAAATAAGTAGACATGTAGTCTCATTCTTATAAAGAGTTTAAGTATGAAAATTAGTTCTATCTTTTGTTCTATTTGATTATATTAGTGTAGAAATGAAATGAATCACTATAGGTGGGTGTTTATGGCGAAAAAATGGGGAATCCGTGCGTTAGTGGCCTTTGGCATTTATGTGCTTATTATGTATTTCTATCTTTTCCACTTAAATAATGGAGGTATTCCTGATTCTTTAAAAGGGTCAACCAGTGATCCAGAAACATTCATGACAGAACAAGAACTATTATTAAGTGGAGAGTATTCTAAAATAAGAAACTTTTTATTTTTTATTTTGACTCCATTTGAATGGTTACTGTATTTATTTATATTGATTTCAGGGTTATCATATTTGTTTGAAAAATGGTCAACAGTTACAAGATGGAAAATTATGCACAATGCCATATATTTATTTTTATTATCATTATTAACATTTGTTGTGTTCTTTCCAATTAACTATTTTCGATATACATTAAGTAAAAGTTATGGAATAAGTACTCAAGAGTTTTCTTCTTGGATGAGAGATAATATTATCGATTTTTGGGTTAATTTTGTTATAACAGTTATCGTTATTTCTGTACTCTATTGGCTCATAAAGAAAAGTACAAAAAAATGGTGGTTTTATGCATGGTTATTAACCATACCATTCTCTATCTTTTTAATGTACATACAACCGGTTATTATCGATCCGCTATATAACGAATTTTACCCATTACAAGACAAGGAACTAGAAGCAAAAATTTTGTCGTTAGCTCAAGAAGCAGATATTCCAGCTGAACATGTTTTCGAAGTGAATATGGCAGAAAAAACAAATGCATTAAATGCTTATGTCACTGGGGTTGGAGACAATTCAAGAATTGTTTTATGGGATACGACGTTAAATCGGTTATCTGACGAAGAAATTCTATTTATCATGGGTCATGAAATGGGACACTATGTTGAAAAGCACATTTACATTGGGATCGTTGGGTATGTTTTAATGATGTTTGTCGGATTATGGTTGATTTCAAAAATCTTGCCATGGTTAATACAAAAGTATGGAAAAGAATTGAAAATAAAAAGTCTCAAACAGATTCATTCACTACCTTTATTATTACTAGTATCATCTTTTCTATTATTTTTCTCTAATCCATTCTATAATGCAGTTTCTAGATATCAGGAAGCTAGGGCGGATCAATTTGCCATCGAACTAGTGGAGGATCCAAATGCAGCAATTAGTGGGTTCCAAAAATTAGCGAAGGCAGGCTTAAGTGAAGTTAATCCACCAGCTTTAATAAAATGGTTTAGATATACTCATCCACCTATGCTAGAAAGAATAAATACCATTGAAGAATCGATCGAACAAAAGTGATTAAAAATTAAGGAAGCGTTCAAAGTTTGTTGAAACGCTTCCTTTCTCTTTAGAAATTTTACAATCTATTTAGTAAAAAATAGGTTTCTTTTTACCATTTTTGTTTAATTAATAGTATGATTGTAATTAGTAATGGGTCATTTGTAAAATTGGCTTATAAGGAGATGCGTGGAAATAATTGGGTGATACATAGGTAATTATACATAAGGGGGATGATCGTATGACGGTCATTTGTTTAGTACGTCATGGGGAAACGGATTGGAATAACCAACGAAAAATTCAAGGTAGAAAAGATATTCCACTGAACGAAATGGGAAGTTTACAGGCGAAAGATTGTCAAAATTATTTAAGCAAGTTTGATTGGAATGTCATTGTAACGAGTCCGCTTCAACGTGCAAAACAGACTGCTGAAATTATTAATGAAGAACTACAGTTACCCATTGTTGTAATGGAGGAATTTATCGAAAGGGATTATGGGGAAATCGAAGGACTAACAATTGAAGAAAGATTAAAATATTTTCCGAATTTCGAATGCCCAAGCCAAGAAAAATTCGAAGTTGTTAGAGAAAGAGTCATGTCGGGAATAAACAGATTACATGAGTTGTATAAAAATCAAAATATTATTGTTGTAGCCCATGGTGGTGTGATAAAAGTTCTGCTAAATTCATTGTTCAACGAGGAAGTCATTTCAAGGAAAAATGGACTTTTTAACGGTGGAATGAGTCATATTATCTATGATGATGGTTGGTATGTGAAAGATTACAACCGAGTGAGTCATCTATCAACCTTAAATACTATAAAGGATAAAAAGTTCTGAATATTTTACATTTTCTTCATATTAATATAAAAATATGACTAGCCATTGAAAGATATTTTACGAAATATGATAGTAAATAGTAAAAAAATGACTAAATTTCGGTGTGCTTTGTTGTAGTTAAAATTTAGGTGAGATGTGATTTATTGATAAAAAGGTAGATTCTTTACTCTTTTTCCAATAATATAGACAAATAAGGAACAATTGGAAGGTGGATTGAGGATGCAAGAGATAGAGAGGAAGACATCCGAATTACAAAACGTATTTGATCAAATAGGAGAACAAATCAATTTTCCATTTTTCATAACAAATCCTAATATAGCAAACGAACCTATCGTATATGTCAATCCAATGTTCACTAAACTTATTGTTGTAAGAAATGATGAAGTTATTGGTGAAAGTAAAGAAACATTCCTACATAGTAATTTTCATTTTAAGACAATCGATGGTCCAAATGAATTCGAATTAAATAACCTACAGGAGCAAACTCATGTAGAAATTTATAAAAAAGACGGATTTACGGTTTGTTTTAATTACACTGAACATAAGCTAATTGATAATAGTGGGAAACACATATATACGCTCTCTGTCTTGATAAACATAAACAAATATAAAGAAGAAATAGTAAACTTATCATTTTATGATCCGATTTCAAAGCTTCCAAATTATCACTATTTCCTCGAACATATAAATAAGTTGATCGATATGAATTCAAAGGGGTTTATTTTGACACTTCAGCCAGGAGATTATTGTCAAATTGCTGATACATTTGGGAGACAACAAATAAGCCTATTACATAAGGAATTATATAAAAGGGTGCAGGATTTATTAAAAGATATTCCATCTGTTATTGCGCTTACTTCTGAAGGCACAATTGTTGTTGCTGGACAATGTGATGAAAATGACATGAAAAAGTACGTAGACCAAATAGTAAATATCGTTAATCAACCGTTTACTTTGGATGAAATAGAATTATTTATCACATTAAAAGTAGGTGTAAATTCATTAAATGAATTTACTTCTAATATAGATGAATGTGTTCGTCAGGCGAATATTGCCTTAAGTTATTCCCGAAAAAAAGCGGGTAATTCGATTACATATTTTGAAAAACAATTTAGTACGGATTTGAAAGAAAAAATATTAATTCAAAATGAATTAGTCCTTGCGATTCGTAAAAGAGATATTAAAGTATTTTTACAACCTAAAGTTAATATTGTTGATGAAAAAATTGTTAGTTTTGAAGCATTAGCGAGATGGAATTCTCCTAAATTCGGACAAATCCCACCAGTAGTTTTTATTGAAGCAGCCGAATCAATTGGAATGATTGAAGATTTGGATTTTCTCATTATTGAACAGGTTTTAGAATGGCTACTGAATAGAAAACAAAGTAATTTACCTTTGTACCAAGTTTCTGTAAATATTTCACCAAGTCATTTTTACTCTGAAAACTTTATTGAAAAATTACGAGCAGTCGTAAATCGCTATGGAATCAATCCACGGTATATCAAAATCGAATTAACTGAAAATATCGGTTTAGTCGATTTAGAACGTGCAAAGCAAATTATTAACGATTTAAAACTTGAAGGTTTTGAAAGCTCAGTAGATGACTTTGGAATTGGCTTTTCTTCATTAAGTTACTTACACCAACTACCTGTTAATGAATTAAAGATTGACCGAAGCTTTATCAATAATATTAACGACAATGGTGGAAGTGCAATCGTAAAGACAATAATTGAATTGGCGAGAAGTATTAACCTTACTGCGGTAGCTGAAGGTATTGAAAGTGAAGAACAGTTAGAATTTATCCGTGAGATGAGCTGTAATGTTGCTCAAGGTTATTACTTTTATAAACCAATGACATTAGAAAAAGTTGATGAATTATTAATCTAATATATTTTGAATAATAATCACAGAGGTAGTTTATGCCTCTGTTTTTTTCTTTATAAATAATTTACATGATTCATAAAATTAGACATATGCAAAAATGGTATAATTAGGTGATTTGAATAAGAATGGATGGGTTCACTTTATGAAGGAATTATTATTGCGATTTGGTAGTTTAACGTTACTAATATTTATTCTATTATATCAATCTTATCAATCAAATGATCCAATGGTTAGCGTGTTCATCGTCTTAACGATCATTTTAGTATTATATTTTTTATTACCAGTCTTTAAGAAGCCTATCGTTAATTACTTAATGATCGTATCTTTGTTCTTAATTGTTGCTTTTCTTAATTTACAAATGGAGTATTGGTTAATTTTGTTATCCTTCTTTTTATTAGATGGTACATTTAACCTTATGACTCGTGAATTTTTTATTTATATTTTTTATGTCTTATTACTATTAATTACTTTCTCAATTATGGATGTTCTTCATTTACATAGTTTATTGTTGTTCAGCCTCCTTCTTATTTGTACGATTTTTTTAAATCATTATGCAATCAATATAAATGAAAAAAATGAGTTGTATGAACAACTTTTATTACAATATAGAAAACTAAAAAGACGTTCCGTAGAACAAGAAGAGCTTGTACGTGCTGAGGAACGGACTAAAATAGCTCGCGATATGCATGACTCCGTAGGCCACAAGCTAACTGCTTTACTTATGCAATTAGAAGTAATGGAATTAAAAAATAAACCAACAGATTTACATTATATTAAGCAATTAGCAAGAGATAGCTTAGAAGAAACGAGATATGCTGTTCGTCAATTAAAAGTAAATGAAACTACAGGAATACAATCTGTTATTCAATTAATTCGAAAGTTAGAAATGGAGAGTAATCTAATTATAAAATTTACTCTCGAAAGAGGTATATTGTCCATTCCATTAACAAATGAGCAAAGTATTGTACTTTATAGAGTATTACAGGAGTCTTTAACAAATGCCATGAAACATAGTGAATCGAAGGAAGTCGAAGTTACCATTACACTTAACGCGTTACAGCATGTGCATTTTTCTGTGAAAAATAAAGTGTATGCTCATTACCCGATTGTTCAAGGATTTGGGCTTAAGAATATGAAAGAACGCTTTCAAGAAATAGAAGGAGATTTTAGGGTAAACAAAACGGATCAACAGTTTATTGTCGAAGGGACATTTCCGTTAAGGAGTGAAGGAAAATGACGGTACGCATATTACTGGTGGAAGACCAAGCGATTGTTCGAAATGGATTAAAAATGATTATCGAACAAGACTCAGAATTTCAAGTTGTAGCGGAAGCGAGTAATGGTATAGAAGCTTTAAAAATGATCGAAAAAGTACATATAGATTTAATTATAATGGATGTTCGAATGCCAGAAATGAACGGAATTGAAGCAACAAAACGTATTAGAACCCGTTTTCCTAATATGAGAATAATAATTTTAACAACTTTCGATGACGATGAATATGCCTATCAAACATTAAAAGATGGTGCAATGGGCTTTATTTTAAAATCGTCACCACCTGAGAAACTTCTTACTTCTATTCACAGTGTGTTAGATGGTGGCATGGTCATACAGGAAGATGTCGCAGCGAAGTTAATGCCTAAACTATTACAACAACAATATACATCATTTGAAAAACAGCCCATCCCATTATCAGAACGAGAGTTAGAAATTGTAAAATTAGTAGGGGAAGGTAAGACAAACAAAGAAATTGCCAATGCACTATTTTTATCCGTCGGGACCGTTAAGAATCATATAACTAATATTTTACAAGAATTAGAGCTTCGAGATCGAACACAAATTGCCATATATGCTATCAAGAATGGTCTTGTTTAAGTAATTTATTCACAATTATTGGAAAGTAGTCTTGTATATTCATAAGACTGCTTTTTTTTATGACTTAAGTCATTTTGAAAATGACATGAGTGACTAATAATCAATAGAAGTATTTGGTATTGTATGGTTAGAATGGAAAGGAAGGCGAAAAAAATGCTTGAAGTTGTAAATTTAACGAAAATTTATAAAAAAGTGAAAGCAGTTGACCAAGTGAACTTTTATATAGAACCAGGAGAAATAGTTGGACTACTAGGTCCAAATGGAGCAGGGAAATCAACTACTATTGCTATGCTTTCAACCCTTATTCCACCTAGTAGTGGGGATGTATTATTACAAAATGAAAATGTGAATAAGAACCCAAGAAACCTACGAAACATTTTAGGAGTAGTTCCACAGGAAATTGCGCTATATGGTGATTTAACAGCGCGGGAAAACTTGGAGTTTTTCGGAAGTGTGCATAAAATGCCCAAAAAACAACTAAAGGAAAGAATTGAAGTCGTTCTTAAACAAGTAGGTTTAGAAAATGAACATAAAAAACTAGTAAAGCATTATTCTGGTGGGATGAAAAGAAGATTGAATATCGGAGTAGCCCTTTTACATGAGCCACAATATTTAATTATGGATGAACCGACAGTTGGGATTGATCCACAGTCACGTAATCATATTTTAGAAACTGTTAATAAGCTAAATCAAGAATTTAAGACTGCTATTATCTATACGAGCCATTACATGGAAGAAGTTGAGTATTTATGTAATCGAATCTACATTATGGATAAAGGGCGCATTATTGCTTCAGGTACAAAAGAAGAAATAAAATCAATTCTTTCTTCAGAAAAAATGATTGTTGTTAAGTTCGATCGCCACTCCAATTCATTAATTCAAGAAATTACAAATCAACCGTTACTATCAAACTTACAAGTGAAAGAATCGGAAATAAGCTTTACGGTGGCAAAAGATGCAAATCTCTTACCAACTTTACTGAACCTTTGTGAAAAACATAATGTCGTGTTAAATAGTTTCAACATAGAAGAACCAACATTAGAAGACGTATTTCTTCATCTAACTGGACGCGCATTGCGTAATTAGGAGGAGAGAAAATGATTTGGTCTATTATCAAAAAACAATTTAAACTTTTTTTACGTAACCCTTCGGAATTACTATTACTTCTTGCAATGCCAGTTGGATTAATTACGATATTAAGTTTTGCATTGGGAGCTCTTTGGGATAGTCAATCAGATATGGAAAAAATAGAATTGGCTATTGTACAACATGGAAATGAGGAACAACAAATTGAGGAATTTTTAGATGAAATTAGTCAGACGATTCCACTAAATGAAACATTAATTCAAAATGTTCATTCAATGTTACCTGTTTCTACTTTGATCGATCAAGTACTTGGAAGTAGTGAAACGGAAGAGTTTATTCACATTACAAATTTAGATCCTAGTAAATTAGAAGAAATCAGAAACAAAAATGAATTTAACGCAATTATTGAAATACCGGATGGTTTTACAAGTGATTATTTAACTTCAATTTTTTTTGAAGGTAATGCACCTACATTTCAAGTTTACTTAAATGAAAGTGAACAAACTACATCAATGATCATCCAAAATATATTAGATTACTATCAATATCAATTCTCATTATTCTCTCAGTTAGGGAAAGCGAGATTACTCACAGAACAATTGACTGATCCATCTATAGACTTATCTTCTGAGATTAAAACAGTTGAATCGAAACAGCAAATTTCAGCGAGCACTTACTATACATTCAGTATGACTGTAATGTTCATATTATTTCTTGCAGGAAGCATAGCAAGTCAATCATATATAGAAAAAGATTCACATATTTTTGATCGAATTCTACTAGCGCAAGTTCATCCTTTAATTTATTTATTAAGTATCGTTGTATCTACTATTATTTTAGCAGTGATGCAAGTTAGCATTTTAGTAGTAGCAGCTAAACTAATTTTTAACATACCAATTACAAATTGGGGCCTATTTTTATTGATTACCTTAATGCTTTCAATTGTTGTAGGTGGAATTAGTGCTCTACTATCTTCACTAAATTTCAAAAGTAATTCTGCAAATGCGTCAAATCTTTTTATGAATGCGATTGTGGCAATAATGTCATTACTTGGTGGAAGTTTCTTTAATATTAGTGGACTATCACCTGTTTTAGCGGAAATCGGTTTATGGACACCAAATGGTGCTGCTTTAGAAGGTTATTTACGACTTGTTCAAGATGGAACATGGAGTAGTATTCAACCCATTATTTTGAATTTAGGTATACTTGCCTTTATTTTTCTACTTCTTGCATTTCTTTTGTTTCCGAAACGAGGTGGTATCGTATGATCAATATATTAAAAACAAAATGTTTACTACTAGCTCGTCAACCTGCAAGTTTTATAATTTTAACGGTGGTCATTTGTGTATTTGCTTTTGTAATGGGGCTAGGACAACAAGCTAAAGTTCCAGTTGCTGTCTATTCTAATCTAAATACTGAGTTAACAAATGACATTGTAGATGAACTAAATGAATTACCACAAACTCAATTTACTTTATATGATGAAAAGGAAGCTTTACGAAAAGTAGAAGATGGGGAAGTGGACGTAACAATTCATTTATATGACAAAGGTTTTGATTTAATCGTTGCACCAGATTATATGAAAGGACCTATTCTTCAAAATCAATTAACGACTATTTATGGTAGAATCCTACAAAAAGACGTTATTATAAACACATTTCCAGCAGAAATGCAGTCAAATGTTGAGGAAGTGTTAAATGAAGCTAATCGCTCTCCGAGTTTCTTCATTAATTATTCAAACTTTTCAAATGATGGCGACTTTATATGGGACGCGAAGCTGCAAAGTTTATTTGGATTCACATTGTATATGGTAATTTATACAGTAGCAAATGGCGTGTATCATATTGTAATGGAAAGACGGAATAATATATGGGACCGACTAACCATTTCTTCTATTAGTAAAACAAAAATCTATTTAGCCAATTTAACGTATAGTTTTTTACTTGGCTATTTTCAAATAGCGCTCGTACTATCAATCTTCCACTTTGGTGTCGGTGTTAATTTCTATGGTGGATATTTTAATACACTACTGGTAATTATTCCCTATATACTGTGCATAGTGGCATTGGCAATTTTTATCGCTTCTATATCAAATACTCCTGGTAAATTTAATGCATATATGTCTGTAATCGCTGTTCCGATTGCAATGATCGGTGGTGGATTCTGGCCGTTAGAAATTGTTACTTCTGAAGCTATGCAAATCATTTCATACCTTTCGCCAATTAAATATGGTATGGAATTATTGTTTGGAGTTACCTCATATAATGAGCAAATTGTCGATATGGTTGCACCAATAAGTGTTCTGATGTTTATGACAGTATTATTAATGGGATTAGGTATTAATTTATTGGAGAAAAAAGCACAAAGATAAGTTTATGAAAGAGGGTATTAATACTCTCTTTTTTCTTTGTGTAAAACTTTAAATAAATCGAAACCAAAAGGAATATAAAACCGTCTCAATTCATTAGTTGTTCAGCTTTTTTATTAAATAAACAAATGATATACTAAAATGCATGAACAAAAAGCAATTAAGCCAGTTTATTAGATGAAAGGAGGATTCAGATGCGAAAATTGCCAAAAAACAATCGAGCTTCTAGTGTGAAGGCAAGATATCGTGCGAATTTATCTTTTCGTATGAATGTTCTGTTTTTTTCTATCTTTATTTTATTTTCACTTTTAATCTTCCGATTAGGATATTTACAAATAGTAAAAGGGGAAGATTATGTCCGTGCGCTCGAAAGAACAGAAGAAATCTCAGTAAATACGAGTGTTGCTAGAGGTAGAATCTATGACCGCTTTGGCAGAATACTTGTTGACAACGAACCTGAGAATGCGATAACTTATACGAAAATGCCAAGCACAACAACGAATGAAATGTTACAAATTGCTGAGCAATTGGCAATGTTAATCGAACAACCAATCGAACGTATTACATATCGTGACAAATTAGATTTTTGGATTTTACGAAATAAAGAAGAAGCCTATGCAAAAGTTACAAAAGAAGAAGAAGCCAAACTTCGTGCAAATGAAGAGTTAGAGTCAAAGGAAGTACAGGCTGAGATAGATCGTTTAGTTCGTGAACGTATTACCGATGAAGAACTAGAGCAGTTAACTGCACACGATTTAGAAGTATTAGCCATCTTTCGTGAAATGACGTCAGGATATTATTTATCCCCACAAATTATTAAAAACGAAAATGTAACTGCAGAAGAGTTTGCTCGTGTTTCAGAGCGTTTACCTGATTTGCCAGGTATAAATACAACTACGGATTGGAAACGAGTTAAACTTGCTTCACTTTCTATATTAGGTAGGACAACTGTACCTAGAAAAGGTATCCCTTTAACTAGGTTGGATTATTTCTTAGCTAGGGACTATTCACGTAATGATCGAGTAGGAGAAAGTTATTTCGAAGCACAGTATGAGGAATTGTTACAAGGGAAAAAGGCAGTAGTAAAAAATATTACGAACAAACAAGGGCAAGTTGTAGACACGCTCACAACATACGAAGGTGAGCCAGGTAATGATTTAGTTACAACTATAGATATTGAACTTCAAAAAGAAGCAGAGAGAATTGTTGAAGAAAAGCTTCTAGAATTAAAGTCACTAAGTGGTTCAAAATTATTAGATCGTGCATTTTTTGTTATGATGAATCCACATACTGGGGAATTACTAGCTGTTGTTGGTAAAAAAATCGAAAAAGATCCTGAAACAGGTGAAAGTTATGTAGTCGATTACTCATATGGCACATTTACAACAGCATATGAGGCTGGTTCTACAGTTAAAGGTGCTACAGTATTAATGGGGTATAAAGAAGGAGTTATCAATCCAGGTCAAACGCTAATTGACCAACCAATTAAGTTAGCAGGAACAGAACCGAAAAGTTCGATCTTTAACCGTTCTGGCGCGGTAGCAATGAATGACATTAAGGCATTAGAAAGATCATCGAACTCTTATATGTTCCAAATTGCGATGCTAATGGGAGGTACAAAGTATTCCTATAATATGCCTTTACTTATAAAGGAAGATACCTTATTAAGAATGCGTAATGGATATGCTGAATTTGGTCTTGGTGTTAATACTGGCATTGATTTACCCGGAGAATTTTCAGGTGTAAAAGGTATACCTGATAACCCAGGGGTGATTTTGAACCAAGCTATTGGTCAGTATGACACGTACACTACTATGCAATTGGCTCAATATATTTCTACTATTGCAAATGGTGGTTACCGAGTACAACCAAGAATGTTAAAAGAAGTTCGTGAACCTTCAGAAGATGGGAAAAAATTAGGTTTATTAGTTGAAGAGGTTACACCAACAGTACTAAATCGTATTTCCAATTCAACCGAGGAAATTGAACATGTGAAAAAAGGTTTAAGACAAGTTTATATTGGTTCTCAAGGTTCTGCTCGAAGTAGCTTCTCAAATGCACCATACACAGCAGCTGGGAAAACGGGTACTGCTGAGGTGGTATATTACGGACCAATTAGGGAAGAATGGCGAACAGATACGGTAAACTTAACTCATGTTGGTTTTGCACCATATGAAGATCCTGAAGTTGCATATGCCGTTATGATTCCATGGGCTTCAACGAACTTCAATTTATATTTGCCACATAATAATGAAATAGCTAGAGAAATATTAGATTATTATTTTGAACTAAAGAAAAAGTATGAAGACACTGGTTTATCTTCAAATACAGTTGAACAACAAATTTTACCGCCAACTACAGATGACAAAATTGATGAAGAAACTGAAGAACAAACAATAAACGAATAGTGTTTACAGGACTCAAAAGTGAATGAAATCACTTTTGAGTCTTTTTTATTCTAAAAATCTCAATTCTTTACAATTTCTTTACAATTTATTCATATGCCCTCAACAAATAAAATTTATAGTATTCCTTGTAAGACAACTTACTATGAATTTTATGGAGGAAGTAAATCATGAAAAAATGGAAGTACTTAACTATGACAGCTGTTGTTGGTTCAGCACTATTATTAGGAGCATGTGGATCTAACGAAAATACTACAAAAGATGAGCCAACAAAAACGAACGAAGAAAATACTGCTTCAGAATCTACAGAAGAAGTTGCTAAATTATCTGGGACGGTATCTGGAGATGGGTCATCGACTGTTGCTCCAATTACAGAAGCTTTAGTTGAAATTTACGCTGAAGAACAACCAGATGTAAAAGTATCATCAGGTGTATCTGGTACAGGTGGCGGTTTTGAAAAATTCATCGCTGGTGAAACAGACTTCTCTAACGCTTCTCGTCCTATTAAAGATGAGGAAAAAGCTGCTTTAGAAGATGCTGGTATTGACTTTACTGAATTCCTTGTTGCTTATGATGGTTTAACAGTAGTTCTTAACAAAGAAAATACTTGGGCTACAGATTTAACTGTAGATCAATTAAAGAAAATTTGGATCGAAGATGGCACAACTAAAAAATGGTCAGATATTGACCCATCATGGCCAGATGAAGAAATTCAATTCTTCGCACCAGGAACTGACTCAGGAACATATGACTACTTTGACGAAGTAATTTTAGACGGCGAAAGCCTAGTTTCTTCAGCACAATTATCTGAAGATGACAATGTGATCGTAACAGGTGTTGCTTCTGACAAAAACGCTATTGGATTCTTCGGTTATGCATACTACTTAGAAAATAAAGATACATTAACTGCTGCAAAAATTGAAGGTGTAGAACCTAATAACGATACAATCGAATCTGGTGACTATTCTCCACTTTCTCGTCCATTATTCGTTTACGCTAAAAATAGTGCACTTAAAGACAATGCTGCATTCTATGATTTCATGGAATTCACTTTGGAAAATGCTGGTGACATGGCTGAAGAAGTAGGTTATGTACGTTTACCACAAGAAATGTATGACGAAGGTTTAAAAACTTTAGAAGGTTTAAAATAAACTAGATTTTTTAAATGTGTGGGTAAATCTAGAGCCCACACATTTTCTCACGTGTATGATGAAGGGAGTTTAAATTATGGCTTCGCAAGGCTTCGGGAACGGTATGTCGGTTCAAGATTTGATCGCAAAGTCTCGAAATAGAAAAAGTAAAAAAATCACAGAAAAGACAATGCCCGCTTTATTATTTATTGCTGCATTAATTTCTGTACTAACAACCATTGGAATTGTATTTACATTAATTTTCGAGACCTTTGAATTTTTTCAGAGAGTATCAATTACAGATTACTTATTCGGTACTGAATGGTTACCATTCTCAGGGAATAATCCTACCTTTGGTGTCCTACCACTAATAATGGGGACATTTAAAGTAACAGTAATCGCAGTAGTCGTTGCGGTACCAATAGGTTTAGCGGCTGCCATTTATCTTAGTGAATATGCTTCAGATAAAGCACGTCGTGTTATTAAACCGATATTAGAAGTTTTAGCTGGCGTACCTACAATTGTTTATGGGTTCTTCGCATTAACGTTTGTTACACCCATCTTACAACAATTGATACCGTCGCTGAAAATATTCAACGCGCTTAGTCCGGGTATAGTCGTTGGGATTATGATTATTCCTATGATTGCATCATTATCTGAAGATGCGATGAGTTCCGTTCCAAATTCCATTCGAGAAGGTGCACTCGCTCTAGGTGCAACGAAGTTCGAAGTGGCTATTAAAGTTGTATTACCTGCTGCTTTATCAGGTATTATTGCTTCAATCGTATTAGCAATTTCTCGTGCTCTTGGAGAAACGATGATCGTATCACTTGCAGGGGGAGCATCACCTACATTTAATTTAGATGTTACAGGATCGATTCAAACGATGACAGCTTATATTGTGCAAGTTTCATCTGGCGATGCGGGTTACGGTACTACAATTTATTACTCTATCTATGCAGTGGGATTTACATTATTTGTATTTACATTGATTATGAATTTACTAGCACATTACATTTCTAAACGCTTCAGAGAGGAGTATTAATATGAGATACATTGATGATACAGTCCTAATGAAGCGTATGAAAATTCGATTAAATAAAAATAGAGGTTGGAAAGCACTTTTCTTTGCAGGAACTTTATTTGCTTTATTATGCTTAGTGATTTTACTAGTTCGTATCGTATCCCAAGGGGTAGGTTATTTAGATTGGGATTTCATCACAAACTTTGCATCTCGTAGACCAGAAAATGCAGGTATTAAAGCTGCATTAGTCGGTTCTATCTACATGATGTGTATTATTGCACCAGTTTCGGTGATTCTTGGTGTAGCAACCGCTATTTACTTAGAAGAATATGCAAAGAAAAATAGAATTAATGATTTCATCCGAATGAATATCTCTAACTTAGCCGGAGTACCATCGATCGTATTTGGTTTACTTGGTTTAACGATATTTGTTCGTGCATTAGCTTTAGGAAAAAGTTTACTTGCTGCCGGATTTACAATGAGTTTATTAATTCTTCCGGTAATAATCGTAGCAGCACAAGAAGCAATTCGTGCAGTACCACAAGAACAAAGAGAAGCTTCTTATGGTATGGGAGCTACTAAATGGCAAACTATTACACGTGTTGTATTACCAGCCGCAATACCAGGTATACTCACTGGAAGTATTTTAGCGTTATCTCGTGCAATTGGAGAAACAGCTCCATTAGTTGTAATTGGTATTCCAGTTATTTTACGTTTCTTGCCTGATAGTCTTTTTAGTGAATTTACTGCTTTACCAATGCAAATCTATGACTGGGCAAAAAGACCTCAAGAAGAATTTTTATATGTTGCCTCTGCTGGAATTATTGTGCTGATGATATTCCTAGTGATTATGAACTCTATTGCAATTTTCATCCGCAATAAGTTCCAAAAACGATATTAAGGAAGTGTAAAAGTGGTAAAGGCTATGATTAAAAATGAAAATAATATAAAAATAAATGTTCCATCAACGCAATTTGTCGGTGAAGAGTTAACTTCTATAGCTGAAAAGAATACTGTGTTTGGTACAAAAAATTTTAATTTATGGTATGGCGATCATCATGCCTTAAAAGATATCAATATAGACATTAAAGAAAATGATGTAACAGCTATTATCGGACCATCTGGTTGTGGAAAATCTACCTATATTAAAGCATTAAATCGTATGGTAGAATTAGTTCCAATAGTTAAAACTAATGGTGAGATTAACTATCGAGGAAGAAATATTTTTAGTGCTGATTATCAGGTTGAAGAATTACGTACAAAAGTTGGAATGGTTTTTCAAAAACCTAACCCATTCCCTAAATCAATTTATGATAATATTGCATATGGTCCACGAATTCATGGAATTAAAAATAAAAAAATTCTTGATGAAATTGTTGAAAAATCATTAAGGGGAGCAGCAATCTGGGACGAAGTAAAAGACCGTCTAAACCAAAATGCATACGGCTTGTCTGGTGGACAGCAACAACGTATTTGTATTGCCCGTTGTCTTGCAATTGAACCGGATGTTATTTTAATGGATGAGCCTACATCAGCACTTGACCCGATTTCTACATTAAAAGTGGAAGAGCTAGTTCAACAATTAAAAAGCAATTATTCAATTGTTATTGTTACACATAACATGCAACAAGCTGCCCGTATTTCAGATAAAACTGCATTTTTCTTAAATGGTGAAGTTGTAGAATTTGATAATACCGATAAGATTTTCTCTACGCCTAGTGACCAACGTACGGAAGACTATATTTCAGGTCGCTTCGGATAATAATTGGAAAGGTGTGTCGTAATGAGTCGCGAACGTTTTCAAGCGGAAATGCAATCAGTACAAGAGGATTTTTTAAAACTATGTGATCAAAGTATTGATCGCCTTGAAGAATCATTCTCTGCTCTAATCAATAAAGATATTGAAGCTGCACAAAATATTGTCAAACGTGATACTGAAATTAATCGTTCTGAAGATGGAATTAATGATCGAGTAATTTTATTATTAACTAGACAACAACCTGTAGCTACAGACTTACGTCGTTTAGTTGTTTTATTAAAAGCCGCTTCCGATATGGAGCGCGTTGGTGATTATGCTGTAAATATTGCCAAAGAAACAATCCGTATTGGTAAAGATCCATTTATTACCTCAGTTGAACTACTAGAAGATATGTGCTTAAAAGCAACTCAAATGTTAAGACAAATAGTGGATGCTTTTGTAGAAGAAAATACAACAAAAGCTAAAGAAATTGCTGAACTTGATGATCAAGTTGATGAAATGTATGGAAATATGATTGGACATTTAATGCGACTTTCAAGTTTGAAACCAGAAAGTGTTCAGCAAATCACCTATCTCGCATTTATTTGTCGTTATATCGAACGCTGTGCTGATTTAGCAACAAATATTGCTGAATATTTACTATATCTTAAAAAAGGTCAACGTTTTGATTTAAATAATTAAGAATAATGATAAAACAGGACTCCTTAATATAAAGGATTTCTGTATTATTTGAGTTAGAAATACAATAATTTTATTTGAATAGTTAATAAATTTAGTATAAAATTATTTTAATAATTCCATATGTAAAAAGCGATGATGAAAAAGAGTAGTATTATGGACTGTTAAAGAGAGCTAGCGTGTGGTGTAAGCTAGTACATGACATAATATGAATGGGCTTTCTAGCTACTAGTACTGAAGTAAAGTAAGTGCTAGCGTATTGTTACGTTATAACAGTTTAAGTGGACTATGACTTGTTTTTTGTTGTAGTCAATGAAGGTGGCACCACGGCTTTTTCCGTCCTTTGTGATGGAAAGCCTTTTTTTTATTTTTCGTAAATACTGCAAAGTATTGCGAACTTGCTTTTAGGAAGGTAATCAGTAGCTGATTTTTAGCTGAGGGGGATTTTTCTAAGAGCAAGGAGATAGATGAGTAGAGAGTGAGAGGAGCTAGTTGAGAATGGTTAGTAGAGAAAAGCAGTATGTCATCCGTGAATTACAAGGTGATATGATGACACCAATTTCGGTATTTCAAAGTTTAAAAGGGAAGCACAAGGTTTTATTTGAATCATCCAGTAAACATGAAGAAAGTGGAAGATATTCCTTTATCGCTGTGGATCCAATTGCAGAACTAAAGGGGAATCATCAAACATACTCATATTCTTTTAATGATCAAGAAGTAATAACAGAGGAAGGGTCAGTACTACAACAACTAAGAAAGATGATGCCAATCCAAAAAACTGAATTTCCTTTTTCATTTTTTGGTGGTGCAATTGGCTATTTTGGTTATGACACAGCCTTTTATAATGAAAAAATTGGAGAAGTTCTTCAGGATGAATTAAATATGCCAGATGTGCATGTATATTTTTACAATACCTTTATTGTATTTGATCATCTATTACAGACAGTAACGATTGCTTCAATCGATTTGATGGAAGAAGATCGAACAACGGATGAATTGTACCGATCCATTGAGAAAATTGAAGAAGAAATAAAAAATGGATTAACCTTTCAAAAAGATGAGAATGTAGCTGTTCAGTTTGAACCTACAATAAGCAAAGATCGTTTTATGAACATGGTAGAAAAAGCAAAGGAATACATTACTCGTGGAGATATTTTTCAAGTTGTATTATCTCAAAGATTCCAAGCTTCATTTAATGGAAATCCATTTGCTTTATATAGAAAACTAAGAACGTCAAATCCGTCACCATATATGTTTTATCTAGAATTTGACGAATATACGATTTTAGGAACGTCACCAGAGAGTTTGGTAAAAGTTCAAGATGGTCAAGTGACGACTAACCCGATTGCTGGTACAAAACCACGGGGTAAAACAATAGATGAAGATCTAGAGTTAGAACAGAAATTACTGAATGATGAAAAAGAAATTGCTGAGCACCGAATGCTTGTAGATTTAGGGAGAAATGATATCGGTCGAGTAAGCAAAGTAGGTTCGGTTCATGTGAGTAAATATATGACAATTGAAAGGTATAAACATGTGATGCATATCGTATCAGAAGTAAAAGGTGAACTTAGAGACGATGTGCACGTACTAGATGTATTAGCCACTTCATTGCCTGCTGGTACAGTATCAGGTGCACCAAAAATCCGTGCAATGCAAATTATCAATGAATTAGAGGATCGTAAACGTGGTGTATATGCAGGAGCGATTGGATATATTTCAGCTAATGGAAATATGGATTTAGCATTAGCAATACGGACGATGATTGTTAAAGATGGAAATGCGTATGTTCAAGCTGGTGCGGGTATTGTTTACGATTCCAATGCTGAATCAGAGTACAATGAAACATTAAACAAAGCTAAAGCATTGTTGGAGGTACAAAGATGATTTTACTAATCGATAACTATGATTCATTTACCTATAATTTATTTCAACAAATTTCTAGTCTTGGCAAAGAAGTAAAAGTTGTTCGTAATGATGCTATTACAATAGAGGAAATTCGTTTACTAAACCCAGAGGCAATTATTCTTTCTCCTGGGCCTGGAACTCCAAGTGAGGCAGGAATTACTGTGAATGTGGTACGCGAGTTGTATAAGGAATTCCCGATTTTAGGTATTTGTTTAGGTCATCAGTCAATTGGGGAAGCATTTGGTGGTGAAATTGTTCGAGCTGCAAATATTATGCATGGGAAATTATCAAACTTAACTTATGAAAAGAAGGGCTTATTCCGCAATCTAGAAGGGGAGGTTACTGTTATGCGTTACCACTCCTTAATAATAAATCCTTCTACATTACATGAAGAATTAGAAGTAGTGGCAACTTCTACAAATGATCATGAAATAATGGCAATTCAACACAAGCACTATCCAGTATACGGCTTACAGTTCCATCCCGAATCAATTGGGACAGAGACAGGTACACAAATGGTGAATGAGTTCTTACAAGAAATCGCAATGATTGGATAGTAAATGAAAAGGGATTGAAAGTATAACTTTCAATCCCTTTTTTGAATTTATTTACGTTCGATTCTACAATTATAGTAGTTTTTCAATTTCAGTTTCACACTTCTTAGGTGAATCTGTTGGAGCGAATCTTTTAACAACATTGCCATTTCGGTCGATTAGGAATTTTGTAAAGTTCCATTTAACATTTTTACCAAGAATCCCTTTTGTACGCTCCGTTAAATAATTAAATAATGGATGAGCTTTCTCACCGTTAACTTTTACTAAATCATGCATTGGAAATGTCACACCATAAGATAGACGGCAAGCTTCTGCGGCTTCTGTACCGGATGAAAGTTCTTGTTTAAATTGATCAGAAGGGAACCCAAGAATTTCAAACCCTTGCTCTTTATATTTTTTATAAAGATCTTCTAACTCTTTAAATTGGCCAGCTAAACCACATTTTGTTGCAGTATTAACTACTAATAATACTTTTCCTTTGTAGCGATCTAATGAGTAGGGCTCACCGTTTTCAGAAGTGACTTCAAAATCATAAATGTTCATACTATTACCTCTTTCTATTCTAGTATTGCAAATGATTTTCTAGTTTCGTTGCTGCCTTTCTACTGAATATCCATAGTATAACAGCTAAGAAAAATGAAGTAATAATAAAAACGCTTATAAACGCGATAACACCATTCCAGCCCCACTTAGTCCAAAAAATTCCCCCAGTTGTTCCACCAACACTAGAGCCAAAATAATATGCAAATAGATAAAGAGAAGAAGCCTGTGCTTTATCTTTTTTAGCACGATAGCTAACCCAACCACTCGCTATGGAATGGGAGCCAAAAAATCCGAATGTAAATACAATAATACCTACAATTTTGATGAGTAAATGTACATTTAATGTAATAAGTGCTCCAGAAAGCATGATGATAATTCCTGTAATCAATACTTTTTGTCTGCCTAACCGATCTGATAGACTACCAAACCAGGCGGAGCTAAATGTTCCGACTAAATATACGATGAAAATCCAGCCTACCACTCCTGCACTTAATAGGTATGGTGGAGCAATTAACTGATAACTAATATAATTGTATAAAGTTACGAATGAACCCATTAAAGTAAAGGCGATGCCAAATAAGCAAATTAACCAAGGATCTTTTAAATGAGAGAATAATGACTTTGTTAGTCCTTTCATTTCTAGTTTTCTAGGAATGAAATTTCTAGATTCAGGTAATGCCCATACAAAATAGATGGATACAATTAAACTTAATACTCCTAAAAAGATCATACCTATTTGCCAAGTAAATAAATCTGTCATAGTTCCCATTATGACTCGACCAGATAATCCTCCGATTGAGTTACCACTTATATATAACCCCATTGCAATACCTAAACTAGAAGGATCCATTTCTTCACCTAAATAGGCCATAGCAATCGCTGGGATACCTGCAAATACGAATCCTTGTACGACACGTAGAAGTAATAACGTTTCAAATGTTGGAGCAAATGCAAGAGCAATAGTTAAAAGCGAAGACGCAAATATAGAAAATGTCATTAACCTTTTACGACCCCAAGCTTCTGACAGTGAACCAAATAATATTAAACTTACTGAAAGTATACCAGTAGCTAACGAAAGAGAAAGACTAGCGACAGTTGGTGATACGCCAAATTCCTCTGAAAACTGAGGGAACAATGGCTGTGTAATATATAAATTGGCAAAAACAATAAAAGCAGCAGCAAATAAAGCTAAGTTTGCCAATTTAAATTCTTTTGTTCCTTTTTTAATATAGGTCATGCTAACCAACCTCTTTATCTATTAAATTTTGGTTGTGAAAATTTTTTGAATTTATTGAATTGATACCATTATAATAAGTGCAGGTATATAATCAAAATTGATTGTGTTTATATAACTTATAAATAAAAGTAATAAGGAGCATACAAAATGGATTTTACTTCACTTATGTATTTTAAAACTGTTGCGAAGTATGAAAATATGTCCCGCGCTTCTGAACATTTACATATTTCCCAACCCGCTTTAAGTAAATCCATTTCACTCTTAGAGGAGAATTTAGGAGTAATATTGTTTGACAGATATGGTCGTACCATAAAATTAAATCGTTATGGTCGATTTTTTTTAGAACGTGTAGAAATTATGCTTAGGGAATATGAACGAACAAAAGAAGATCTTCAAAATATGGTTGCCCCAGGACATGGAGAAGTTTCGTTAGGATTTATGCATACACTTGGACTGGAGGTAATCCCGTTATTAATGACAGATGCAAAGAAGTTATTTCCAAACATGAAATTCCTTCTAACGCAGAGTAATTCCAGTGTTTTGATAAAGAAATTAGATAGTGGGGAGTTAGATCTCTGTTTAATCTCATCTTTTGGGACAAATAGTGATGTTGTTTGGGAAAAACTTTGGGATGAAGAATTATTTCTAATTGTTCCTAAAACCCATGCATTAAGTAAAAAAGAAATTGTGAAAGTTGCGGAATTTGCTCATCTACCCTTTATCTGCATTAAAAAAGGAAATTCTTTAAGACAATCTGTAGATCAATTGTTTAGCAATGAAGGGTATAAGTTAAATGTAGCATTTGAAGGGGAGGAGGTTCATACATTAGCTGGGTTAGTTGAAAGTGGTCTCGGTGTTTCATTAATTCCGAAAATTAAAGGACTCGAACTTTATAACTTAAATCTCATACGAGTAGACTCAAATGAATGTAAAAGAGAGATTGGATTGGCTTATATTAAGCACCGCTATTTAAGTGAACCAACGACTCAATTTGCAAATTATATTCGTGACTACTTTAATGGAAATAAAAAAGGATTGGTCTAGAATTAAATCAAGATCAATCCTTAATTTTTAGCTTATTTCCCGGTAATGAGGTTTGCAATTTCTTCAATAGTCATAGAGGAGTCTAATTCAAATTGTCCTATTTGAATAGATTTTGCAAATTCAGGTTTCGCTAAATATAACTCCATCTCTAATCCATTTTTAACAATCCCTAAATCTTCTAACTTTTTCCCTATATCATAGGCAGTTAATCCAGAATAAATATGTAATGTAGCTTTCACAATTTCGTTGGATGATTCATTTTCTGTTGAATCATCATTGCTAGTTGATGAATCCGGTTCGGGTTGCTCAGATTTATTACTTGTCCCACTTTCTGTAGAGTCCTTAGAATCAGCAGTTTCATTGGATTTTTTCTCTTCTTTAAGCAATTTGATTTGTTCATTAGCCGATTTTAACTGTTGTTCTAAAGTATTAATTTTATCCTCGTATTCGCTTGAAGCGATGGTTTTAGTATCATTTATATCAAATAAAAGATAAACGGCACCTATCAAAAAACAAGCGATCCCGAAAGCACGGATTGAAGACTTATTCATTTCGTACCTCCATGATTTCTTAAAATATCTGATATTTGTTCAACAGTTAAAGTAGATAACTTACTTATTTCAGATATGGAATGACCTTGTTTATCTAATTCTATAACTTGACGTACTAAAATTTCATGAACAGGTTTTGATTTTTTTACTTGTGACTTCATATATGTACTTGGTAGGACTTGTTCACTTGACTTAGAATTCTCCACAGCACTTCGCTTATTGTTAACTGGTGGTTTTACATGGAAATTTGGTTCTAATAGTAATTCTTCTTCAACTATTTTGAGTCTACGTTTTATCGAATTAGTCTCTTGATATATACTAATTGATAGATCTTCAACATCTTTTTCAAGTTTCTTTGAGGAATCTTTCATGAAAAATGATAAGACCATACATAATATACCTATAATCATTAGTGTGATTGGAAAATCCATTTTGCTTCCTCCGTACATTGTTGTTTTAACTATTTTAACATAAGAAAAGTTAATAATAAATCATAGTAGATTTTTTATCGATTTATGTTATAATGGGTTAGTCGTATAAATCATGCTCAATTAATTATGCTCAAAATCAATACATTTTTCATATAGAGTGGGAGGGTTAATGATGCGCGTAAACATTACATTAGCTTGCACTGATTGCGGTGAACGTAATTACATTTCTAAAAAGAACAAACGTAACAATCCAGAACGTCTTGAACTTAAAAAATATTGCTCACGCGAGAAGAAAGTTACTCTTCACCGTGAAACAAAATAAGTTTTTGCGTCATTGCCAAAACCACTCAAGGTTTTGGCTTTTTGCTTTTATATATATAAATTGAAACTTCGATTAGTGGGGACTTTTTCAACTCCACTTTTTTGATAGTTAAATTTTTCGGGTGGTTAGAATCCGCACACTTACTTGTATACATAGTTTTTATTCAATATATTAAAGGTGGGTGTCATACGGACGGTTTCATCTTTATGAAAGTCGGGAGGAATTTATTATGGATAAGAAAGAATTGCGTAATCAGGTAAAAGGGGCTTTATCCCAACTATCAGATGAACAATATAAAGGAATGTCTAAACAGATTACCGACCAACTTTTAAAGGAAGAGGCGATAAAGAATGCTTATACGATTGCGGTTACTTTATCGAACAAACCTGAAGTAGATACATATTTATTAATTGAGGAACTTTGGAAAGGCAATAAAAAAGTAGTTGTTCCGAAATGTAATCCAAAGGACAGAACAATGCAATTTTACAAAATCAACAGTTTCAATCAACTAGAAAAGGTTTATATGAATTTAAAAGAACCGATTGTAGAAATAACACAACTAGTAAATTCAGATGAAATAGATGTTATCTTAGTACCAGGAGTCGTCTATGATTTCGATGGCTACCGTATTGGTTTTGGCGGTGGATATTATGATCGTTATCTTGTAAATTATAGTGGAACCCTTATTTCACTTGCGTTTAATATACAACTCATTGAAAAAGTACCTAGGGAATCCCATGACATTCCAGTAAATCTTATTATTACAGAAAACAAGAGAATTGAATGTGGTAAGAAACGAAAGGAGTCCTTAACATGAAATCGATGATTGATATTTATGATTTATTAAAGAAATTTGGGACTTTTATTTATACAGGAGATCGTTTAGGGGATTTGATGTTAATAGAAGATGAAATCCGAGAGCTTTATAAATCTCAAGTGCTAGATGTTAAAGACTTTCAAACAGCGATATTAATTATTCGCCAAGAGCAAACGAAACTTGAGAAAAATAAAAATTAATAAAATTTATACCAAAGTGTGTGTGAATGATTTTTTTGGTTAGTATATTAGGAAACAGTGGTTTTTTACCACTGTTTTTTTAAGGGAACCTTTTTGTTAAAAAAACGTAATTATCTATATGCCGTCTGTAAAAAACATTAAGTATATTTTAATTTTCAGCAAATTCCGTGTAATATTAAACTTATTGCAAAATAACGAAAATGCTATTATGATAGACTTTGTCTTTCGATATTATTTGTAAATTTATTGTAAATGTTATTTGGGATTTTAAAATATATCTGAATAAATTAGAAAGGGTGATTAGGAATGAAGTCCATTAAATGGCCAAAACATTCCATTTTACTAATAGCAATTATTGCTACTTGGATTAAAACGGCAATCACTTATCATACAAGCTTTGAAATCGATATTGAAAATGGAATGCAGGAATTTATATTAATATTAAACCCATTAAGCTTCTTACTTTTTGCATATGGGATTTCATTGTTCTTTAACTCACCAAAAATTAGAAATAGTTATTTAGTGTTTGTTAGTTTGTTATTATCAATCGTATTATATGCAAACGTAGCGTTTTATCGCTTCTATAATGATTTTATTACTCTACCAGTGTTATTCCAAACCGATAATGTTGGTCAACTAGGGTCATCGATTTCAGAAATCGTCAATTGGTATGACTTCTTATTCTTTATTGATGTAGTAATATTAATCATTGCAATGATCTTTATTCCTAAAATGGAAGTTAAAGTTGCAATACGTAAAAATGTTCGTCGTGCTTATTTTGTTGTTGCTTTAGCAATTACTTTCTTAAACTTAGGTTTAGCTGAAACTGAAAGACCGCAGCTATTAACTCGAAGTTTTGACCGTGAAATACTTGTTAAAAATATTGGGACATATAGTTATCACTTATATGACTTTTATATTCAGTCGAAATCTTCAGCTCAACGTGCACTTGCAGACGGAAGTGAGCTAGTTGAAATTGATAACTATGTCCAAGCAAACCAAGCTACTGTTAATGAAGAAATGTTTGGTAAATATGCTGGTCGTAATGTTATTGTAGTTCAACTTGAGTCATTACAAAATTTTGTTATTAATAATGATATGAATGGTGAAGTTGTAACGCCTTTCTTAAATTCTTTAACAAAGGATAAAGACACTTATTACTTTAGTGATTTTTATCATCAAACAGGTTTAGGTAAAACGAGTGATGCTGAGTTTGTAGTTGAAAACTCATTATTTGGTTTAGGTCGAGGAGCAGTATTCTTCACTCACGGTGGTAATACTTATAATTCAATGGCTGAAAGTCTTGGAAACAATGGATATTTTACAAATGTCATGCACTCAAACAATGACTCATTCTGGAATCGTGATATGATGTATGATTCACTGAATATCGATAAGTTTTATGATATTAACTCTTATACAGTAAATGATGAAAATTCAGTAAACTGGGGTTTAAAAGATATTCCATTCTTTGAGCAATCAGTTGAATTAATGACTGAGATGCCACAACCGTTTTATTCACGGTTGATTACTTTAACAAATCACTATCCGTTCAATTTGGAAGAAGAAGATCAAATGATTCCTGAATATACATCAAATTCAGGTACATTAAATCGTTATTTCCAAACAGTTCGTTACTTAGATGAATCAATTAAAGTATTATTCGAAGAATTAAAAGAAAAAGGGTTATATGAAAACTCTATTATCGTTATGTATGGTGACCATTATGGTATTTCTGAAAACCATAACAAAGCGATGTCGATGTATTTAGAAAAAGATGAAATTACAGCATATGATAGTGCTTTATTACAATCAGTTCCATTATTTATCCATATTCCTGGTTCAGGGGATGGAAAAGAAGTAACAGAAACAGCTGGTCAAATTGATTTAAGACCAACAATACTTCATTTACTTGGTATTGATACTACAAACGACATGCAATTAGGGGCAGATTTATTCTCTGATGAGCATGAAGAGTTTGTTATCTTCCGTGATGGTCGATTTGTGACGGATGAGCTTGTTTATGCAGGGGAAACATGTTATGAACGTACAACAGGTGAAGAAACAGATATGGCAGCTTGTCAACCTTATATAGATCGTGCACAAGTAGAGTTAGATTATTCAGATAAAATTATTAATGGTGACTTACTACGTTTCTATGATGAAAAAACAGGTAATTTAATAAAGAATGCTGTGCACTAAGGATTGAAAAAGGGATTTACTTGGAAGTTAAACTTTTAAGTAAATCCCTTTTTGCTTTAGAATTATAAAAATTTGGATAGAAAAAAGAACGACTCAAAAACTTGAGCCGTTCTTTTAGAACGATTACATATTAATGTAATGCAGGTGGGTAACCTTGATTTAATACAGTCATTACTGTAAACCACCCAAAAATCGCAAACGAAGCGACACCGAATAATAATGCAAGAATATTCTTGTTTCGAATTGATTTGAATGCGCTCACTAGAGAAAAGATTGCGATTAAAGCGAAAATAACCATTAATAAGTTCATTAAACTAGACACTCCTTTCGACATCAGAAAATGAATGTCGGTAAACAATATTCCTTCTCTATTGTAAAGCAACTGTATAGTTTTGTCGAGAACAAATAGTGACGTTTGTTTGAACAGTTGCTGTTATTTTCTTTATAGAACAGTATACTAATGTAGAGGTGATATAGTTGTTAAATGTAAAAATATACTCATTAGGACCTGTACAAACGAATTGTTACATCGTAAGTAATAAAGAAAAAGAATGTATCATATTTGACCCTGGAGAAGAAGCAGGGAAAATATTAAAGGAAATACGTCGCTATCAGTATAAACCTTTAGGAATCTTTTTAACCCATACACATTTTGATCATATAGGTGCAGTTGATTCGATTAGAGAGGAATATAATTTACCATTATATGTTCATGAGAAAGAGGTCAGTTGGTTATCAGATCCAATGAAAAACGGCTCTGGTAAATACGCTGAACTCCCAAACTATATTGTTAAATTACCCGAAGAAGCGCATATTATTCGTAAAGAGCAAGAAATCACAATTGGTGGATTTACATTTAAGGCAGTTTTTACTCCTGGACACTCACCAGGAAGTATTTCATTCATTTTTGAAAATGATGGATTTGCGATTGTAGGCGATACATTATTTGAACGTAGTATTGGAAGAACGGATTTAATTGGTGGATCACATGAAGTGTTATTAAAATCCATTCACGAAAAACTATTAACACTACCAGAAGATACGATTATTTACCCGGGACATGGTACTTATACTACACCAGAAGCTGAAATGGAGTGGAATCCTTTTTTAAATGGATTCTAATAACTTTTTCAACGAAGTTGTAAATGGATAAAATAGAGAAAAGGGGCAGTCTTGAAAATCTACTTTTCAAGACTGCCCCTTATGGTTTGAGATTAGTGGCCTCCACCAGGCATATGGATAAATGTTGTATAGTACGTAAATCCAGCCCAGAAGACTGTTAAGTAAGCGCCAAAAATATACATGTACATTCTTTCAGAAAGGTTTAAGAAGCCTAATAATAAGAATAATCCTGTATTACCAATGAATAATAGCGAAACCTCGTTCATACCTCCGAGATAGAAGAAAACGGCAAATATACCTGTAAACCAAGCCATAACTTTATACATGTTAGCCATGAAGAATCCCCTCCTTTTGCCATGCGACACAAATATCTCACGTTTTATTATAAATGATTTAGAACAATAATGTAAACTCATACTTTAGATAGTTTGTGACAATCAAGTGGAATTTATTAATATTTATCCGAAACTTTCATATTTATTTTATATTTACACTCGTCACAACTATGGATCATGCTACTAATTTGAATCATTTCATTTTTATGAAAGAGTACATCTATTTGTCCTTGTAAATATGATTCATGACAAGCACAAATAATTTGAGCGTTTTCCGGTAATTGTTCTTTAAATGGGCAATTATAAATGGTGAAAGTTATTTGTTTTTGACCATCTTTTTCTATTATAGATGGAACATACCCAATTTGAGAAGAGATGATTGTTAAAAGCTCTATTTTTTCTTCGTAGGTCATATTATGTTTTTTATCTATTAATGAACTCATCTCATTATATCCATCATCATAACTAATGGATTTTAAACTTTCTATTGCAGAGTTTCCGGCAATTGAAATATATTGCAAAGCCCAATTTAATAATCTTTCATAATCTCTCTTTGGAAAACTAATGATTAATCCACGTTCAGAAGCTCTGTATATTCTACCAGGGCGTCCACCTTTTCCTGATTTTATATATTCCGCTTGCACAATTCCTATCTCTGACAATTTAGTTAAATGGAGACGAGCAACATTTGGGTGTATATTAAATTGTTCCGCAATTTCTTGAACTGTATACGATTGTTTGTGTTGTAAAACATATTGGTAAATTTGATAGCGTGTTTCATCCGCTAAAGTACTCATTACTTTTAAATTTTGCATAGGATCACTCCATTTCGTATACTACACTTCCACATTTATTTTATCTTTTCCAATTGTTAATTGGTAGGGTTTTATATAATAAAATTCAATACTAGAAAAATATTGAAATTTAGAATTTGATATCATAAATAGCGATTTTCATTACTTTTTAGTCCAAAATTGTAATTTGATATGTATTTTGCTACCCAAAAAAATATGTTGGAAAAAACTATTTTCCTTATTGAAAAATCATTTTATAATATGGCTAAATATTTGCGGTCAAAAATTAAATATAGAAGAGGTGTGTTAATTGAATGTCGAATTAGTCGTAGAAAATAGGAGTGAACAACTTTTATTGAAAGCTTTGATGTTCGGTGCCTCCGATATTCACATTGTACCGACAAGTAGCAACTATTCAATCCATTTTCGGAAGTATGGAAAGTTATTTAATGCTGGTGATCTATCGGAAGATTTAGGAAGTCGAATGATTTCGTATTTTAAGTTTTTATCTTCCTTAGACATTAGTGAAAAGAGAAAACCTCAAAGTGGTTCATTTCAAAAAAATCTCCAGGATAAGTTATTTTCTTTTCGTGTATCAACACTGCCTTCTGTTTTCCAGAAAGAAAGTGTTGTTATTAGACTAATGATACAAAATGCTACTCATTCAATCTCTTCACTTTGCTATTATCAAAAATCTGCCGATAAATTGATCAATCTTATTTCAAATAGACAAGGACTATTATTATTTTGCGGGGCTACGGGATCGGGAAAAACTACCTCAATGTATTCACTAATCAATTACAGTAGTGATACATTATCTCGACACGTCATTTCCCTAGAGGATCCAGTAGAAAGAAGTCATGAAAACTTACTTCAAATTCAAGTAAATGAACGAGCTGGAGTAACATACGCAGCAGGTTTAAAGGCAATTTTGAGACATAGTCCTGATGTAATAATGATTGGTGAAATTCGAGATCATGAAACTGCAAAAATAGCAATTGAGGCAGCACTTACAGGGCACTTAGTGTTATCCACAATCCATGCAAAGGATTCTGTTAATTGCATATATCGTTTAATGGATTTAGGAATAACATTAGAGGAGATTCGACAATCTTTAGTAGGGGTTGTAGCGCAATGTTTAGTTCAAGATGAAAAAATGGATAATCGAAAAGCGTTGTATGAAATATTAAGTGATAGTTTTCTCTATGAAGCAATATTAGCAACAATGCGCGGAGAACAATATCATCTACCAAAATCGGAGACCCTTTTATATCAAATGCAAGCTATTGAGGTGAAAAAACAAATTGCTCCAAAGAGTATTGGATTATAGACAACAATTATTACGTAAGAAAGACAAAATAAAACAAGTGCCTTCATTTCTAAATAGAATGAGTACTTTATTAGATGAGGGATATACACTTCCTGATTCGATTCTTATGCTACTCCCTTATCATGTGGAGGATTATGATTATTGGTATAGTTTAATACAAGATAAATTACGCAATGGAGAAAGTGTAATTGAAATTTTTAAAAATTTTTCAATTCCAGATCATTATTTAATTTCAATCGAAATTGCTGAAGTAAATGGTGATTTGGCTAAAACATTAAAAATGATTGCTCAACAAATTGATTTTCAAGAAAAATTGAGAAAGAAGTTAACGAAATTACTTATTTATCCACTTTTTTTATTAGTATTTCTAGTTTTTATATTTGTAGGATTTCGAACGTATTTCTTGCCGAATATTGAACAAATCTTAAATTCGAGAAATGACAAGGGTTCGACAATAGGTGTTTCGAATATCATTTTATATTTCCCCGAAATAATGAGCATCACTGTCATTTTCATCACGATACTAATATTCCTCTTTTTAACTTTAATTAGAAAACAACCCATTCAACAACAAATGAAATTATTCACGACGATTCCTATCATAAATTACTTTTTTAAATTGCATATTACGAAACAGTTTTCAAGATTAATTGGAAGTTTGTTAATTGGGGGTTTTTCTTTACAGCAAACCTTTGAAATATTAAAAGGTCAAAAGTTAAATCATTATATTAAATTTTTAGCTTCCGAAATTGAATTAAAGGTTATTTATGGGGATTCCTTATCAAATTCAGTGCTTCTTTCAGGATACTTTTTCCCCAAGTTCAACGAATTCATAAAACATGGTGAAAAAAGTGGCTATTTAGGTAGGGAAATGATGATCTATAGCGATTTGTTAGATGAAAAACTACAAACTCATATAAAAACTGGTATTTCGTTCGTTCAACCATTATTTTTTATCATCATCGCGCTATCTATTATTGCAGCGTATTTAAGTATTTTAATGCCAATGTATAACATTATCGAAATTATATAAAAAGGAGAGATATTATAATGTTGAAAAATCAAAAAGGTTTTACTTTAGTTGAAATGTTAATTGTTTTACTAGTAATTTCAGTATTAATCGTACTCGCAATTCCTAATATAGGGAAGCACTTTGCAACGGTAGATGATAAAGGGTGCGAAGCTTATGAGACGTTAGTAAAAGCTCAGGTTGAAGCCTACAAATTAGAATTTAACAAATATCCTACTACTGTTACTGAGCTAGAAACAGCCGGTTATCTTAAAGAAAATGGTACTAAATGCTCTTTTGGAGAAAAGATTGTAATTAATAATGATAAGGTAGAATTAGTGAGTGAAGAGGAAGGAACGAGTGGTGACGGTAGTAATCCATAATGAGTAAGTCTAAATACTTGAAAAATCAAAAAGGATTTACCTTTATAGAAATGTTACTTGTATTAACGATTTTTACGTTAATCTCCACGATAGTTAGCCAATTGACAATCAAAACCTTTGAAAGACAGGCGATTGATCAATTTTTGGTACAAGTCTCACTGGATATTCAAAGAATGCAAACACTTTCTATGAGGGAAGGAACTCATACAACGATTACTTTTTTAGATAAATGGTACAAAGGCCATATTCACAATGACTTAACGAATTATGTATTTGAAAAAGAATACCCCAGTGGAATAACACTTGAAAGTGGAAGTAATTTGAAAAAAATTAAATTCTATAATAACGGTGAAATTTCCGATTTTGGAAAGGTGATATTTAAAACACCTTTTGGTAAGCGCGAAGTGATAGTCAATATAGAAAAGGGGAGGTTAAGATTTGTTGAACAATAGAGGTGTTTCCTTTGTTGAAACTTTACTTATAGTTGGGATTATCTTCACTTTGACCGGTTCGTTAATCCCCCTTATGGCAAAATTAAATGAATCTTTATTTGTTAGGAAATTGGATTTACATGTATCTCAAGTTGCCTATAATGCAGCTAAACAGATAGCACATTTAGGAAATTCTTCAGGTTCAGAAATTATTGACCTTATTCATTACCAATGGATATATGATGGACAAAAACTTTGTGTAAATTATGTCTTAACAGATGAGGAAGAAATGAAATGTTTCAGTCAAGAAGGCGTCCTATAAAAAACGGATATACATTGCTAGAAGCACTCTATCATCTGGTAGTATTTATTTTATTTTCACAATTAATTGTCCTTATTTTGGTTTGGATTCAAAAACAAAACAATACCTATTTAACAGATATACATACAACTTGGGAACTTTTTGTTACTGATTTTCAACAGTATTTAGAGCAAATTGAAGAAATAAAAGTAACAGGAAATGAAGATAAAATTGAAATTACCTATCTAGGCGACAGAGATAGTATACAAATTAGTCAATTAAGTGATGTTATTAGAAAACAAGTTCGAAATGTTGGAAACGTTCCTTTGTTAATAGGTATTCAAAGATTGAAATTTGAATTTCAAGAACCTGAGCTAAAGGTAATGGTTAAATACCCAAACGGAATCGTAAAGGAGAGATCATTCTTTGTTCAAATACATGAAGAATGAGAATGGTAGTGGATTTCTAATTGCAATTTTTTTATTGTTCGTTTGCCTTACGTTTATCGCATACTATGTACAATCATTTCAATCGCAAATAAATATTTATAATTCATTGGAATTCGTCAATGTTCGTGCTACGATAAACTTACTAGCAGAAATAAATAGCAAATAAGTCTCATGCAGTAAAGTAGGTGGAACATGCGGAAAATATATTTAGTTGGTTTTATGGGATCAGGGAAATCAGTAATAGGACGAAGATTGAGCTATTTCCTAAGACTCCCGTATTACGATATGGATCGTGAAATTGTAAGACAACAAGGAATGTCCATACCCGAAATATTTGAGAAGTATGGAGAAGAATATTTTAGAAAATTAGAAACTGATTTTTTGCTTAATTTTCGAGATGAAGCCTGTATTATTTCAACAGGTGGAGGCGTTGCCGTTAATGAAGAAAATCGTAAAATAATGCGAAGAACTGGTTTAGTATTCTTTCTAGATGCGAATTTTGAAGATATTTATAAGAGAGTAAAAAACGATAAAAATCGACCAATCGTACAAAAATCGACTAAAAATGAATTAGAGCAATTGTATTTTAGTAGAAAAAAATATTATCACCTAGCAGGGCATATAAGAGTGTTAACAGAGAATAGAAGTATTCGTCAAATCGTTGAGTATATTGCCTTCCAAGTTAATCGGTTAAAAGGCGAATAATGTCGTACTTAAGAATTATATTGTTCGCTTTTTGTCTAATTTTAAAAAAAGATTGGCTTTTTCTCCGGTTGAATGTTAGGATATAGACTGTAAATAATGTTTTGTACATTGAATTTTGAATAGTGTGCGGATGAATGTACGTGGAGAGAACGTGAACATAATGTTATTCCTTTGAATGTGGTAACGCTGATTAGAATTTTTTCAATCATCTGACATTCTAACCAAGGAATCATGAGATTAGCGTCGCCGAAGGAGCAAGTAGTGATCTATGAATCTCTCAGGCAAAAAGACTCGTACAGGACGCGTCTCTGGAGAGTGCTGTTATTTCTTCTATAATGGATAACTTAAATACATTGTAATGTAAATACAGCCACCAAAGAGGAAAGCTTAGTTTCACAAAAAGTCTAACTAGGTGTAACTTTCAGGTGCAAGGACAGAGGATTCCTCGATTTTTGAGGGATTCGTCTGTCCTTTTTTTATGAATCTCTCAAAGTTGTCTACTAAACATTCAATGTAATGATTATCTAAAGGGGGATTTACTGTGGAAACCAATTTAAAACGAACACCATTATTCGAAGAGTATGCAAAATCTGGTGGAAAAACAATTGATTTTGGCGGTTGGGAATTACCAGTTCAGTTTTCTTCTATTAAAGAAGAACATGATGCTGTTCGTAATCGTGCAGGTTTGTTTGATGTTTCACATATGGGAGAGATTTTTGTCGAAGGCAATGATGCCCTTAATTACTTACAAAAATTATTGTCGAATGATATTTCTAAAATTCAAATCGGCGGTGCACAATATAATGCTATGTGCTATGAGAACGGCGGAGTAGTGGACGATTTAATCGTTTATTTCCTTGAAGAAAATCGCTATCTACTATGTGTTAATGCAGCTAATATTGAAAAAGATTACGACTGGATGATTAGTAACGCAGAAGGTGACGTAACAATTACAAATAAGTCATCTGAGTATGCTCAAATTGCACTTCAAGGACCATTATCTGAAGAAGTACTTCAAACTTTAACAGAAACTGATCTTTCTGAGATTAAATCTTTCAAATTTAAAGATAATGTTGATGTTGCAGGTAACAATGTACTAGTTTCTCGCAGTGGTTACACAGGGGAAGATGGTTTTGAATTATATGGTATACCTGAAGCGATTGTAGATTTATGGTCAAAAATTTTAGAAGCTGGTAAAGACAAAGGAGTAATTCCTGCTGGTCTAGGTGCTCGTGATACATTACGCTTTGAAGCTGGTTTACCACTTTACGGTCAAGAATTATCGAAAGATATTTCACCATTAGAAGCTGGTATCGGATTTGCTGTAAAGTTACAAAAAGAAAGTGACTTTATTGGTAAAAAAGCTTTAATAGCACAAAAAGAAGCTGGATTACCACGGAAACTTGTTGGTGTTGAGATGATCGATAAAGGTATTCCTCGCCACGGATATAAGGTTTTCAAAGATGGAGTTGAAATCGGTGAGATTACAACTGGTACTCAATTACCATCTACAAAACGAAATGTCGGTTTAGCATTAATCGATTCAAAATTTACTGAGCTAGGGCTTGAAGTAGAAATTGAAATTCGAAATAAACGAGTATTAGCAAAAACGGTAGCAACACCTTTTTATAAACGCGCTAAATAAAAGGAAAGAGGGTATTAATACATGGTACATCGCTATCTTCCGATGACGGAAAATGATAAAAAAGAAATGCTTGAAACTATAGGAATTCAAAGCATCGATGAGTTATTTGCAGATATCCCTGAAAAAGTTCGCTTTAAAGGATTACTAAACATTCCTGAGGCGAAATCAGAGTCAGCATTACTAAAAGAATTGAAACAACTTGCTTCAAAAAATAGTGATACAGAAACGAATGTATCATTCTTAGGAGCTGGTGTATACAATCACTATAAACCTGTTATCGTTGATCATGTTATTTCAAGATCTGAATTTTATACTGCTTATACACCATATCAACCTGAGATTTCACAAGGTGAGTTACAAGCTATTTTTGAATTCCAAACTATGATTGCTGAATTAACTGGTATGGATTTAGCGAACTCTTCAATGTATGATGGGGGAACTTCATTAGCTGAAGCCGGTATGTTAGCTGCTGCTCATACTAAACGTAAAAAGCTTTTAGTCTCTGAAGCTGTTCACCCTGAATACCGTGATGTAGTTGCTACTTATGCAAAAGGACAATCAATTGAAATCGTCATAATTCCAACAAAAGATGGGGTTACTGATGTAGAAGCATTAAAAGAATTGCTAGATAGCGATACTGCTGCAGTAATGGTTCAATATCCAAACTTCTTTGGTCAAGTTGAAGATATTAAAACAATTGGCGAACTTGCTCATGACGCAAAAGGCTTATTTGTTGTATCTTCAAATCCACTAGCTTTAGGGATTTTAACACCTCCAGGAAAACTAGGCGCAGATATTACTGTAGGAGATGCACAACCATTTGGTATCCCTGAAAGTTTTGGTGGACCATATTGTGGTTATTTTGCTACAACAAAACAATTAATGCGTAAAGTACCTGGTCGTTTAGTTGGTGAAACAGTTGACCATGACGGTCGCCGTGGTTTCGTTTTAACATTACAAGCTCGTGAGCAACATATTCGTCGTGAAAAAGCGACTTCTAATATTTGTTCAAACCAAGCATTACTTGCACTTGCTGCTTCAGTTGCTATGACAGCACTAGGTAAAAAAGGTGTTCAAGAAATGGCTAAGCAAAATATCGTGAAAACTCGTTTTGCGAAAAATGCTTTTGAAGCTGCTGGTTTCGAGGTTCCATTCCAAGGTGCACATTTCAACGAAATCGTTGTGAAAACAAACAAACCTGTAAGTGAAATCAATAAAGCATTATTGACAAAAGGAATTATTGGTGGATTCGACTTAGGAAGAGTTTACCCTGAACTAGAAAACCATGTATTAATCGCAGTTACTGAATTACGTACTAGAGAAGAAATTGAAAGCTTAGTTGCAGAAATGGGGGCTTACAATGCATAACGACAATCAATCTCTTATTTTTGAATTAACAAAAGAAGGTCGAGTAGGCTACAGTTTACCTGAATTAGACGTAGAAGATATTGATCTGTCAGACCTTTTACCTGAAGGAAATATCCGTACAGAAGAGGCAGAACTACCAGAGGTTGCTGAACTTGATATTATGCGTCATTATACAGCGCTATCTCGTCGTAACCATGGTGTAGACTCAGGATTCTATCCACTTGGTTCTTGTACGATGAAATATAATCCGAAAATTAACGAAAATGTTGCTCGTATTTCAGGCTTTGCTAATATTCATCCATTACAAGATGAGTCAACAGTTCAAGGTGCTATGGAATTACTTTATAATTTACAAACATCACTTGTTGAAATTACAGGTATGGACGAAGTGACTTTACAACCAGCTGCTGGTGCTCATGGTGAATGGACTGCACTTATGATGATTCGTGCATACCATGAAGCAAATGGAGAAAGTCATCGTAATAAAGTAATCGTACCTGACTCTGCGCACGGAACAAATCCTGCTTCTGCTGCTGTAGCTGGTTTTGAAACAATTACAGTAAAATCAAATGAAGATGGATTAGTAGATCTAGAAGATTTACGACGTGTTGTCGGGGAAGATACAGCAGCCCTAATGCTTACAAACCCTAATACATTAGGATTATTTGAAGAAAATATTCTTGAGATGGCAGACATTATTCATAGTGTTGGTGGTAAAGTTTACTATGATGGTGCTAACTTAAATGCCGTTATGTCAAAAGCTCGTCCTGGAGATATGGGATTTGACTGCGTTCATTTAAACTTACACAAAACATTTACTGGCCCTCACGGTGGTGGTGGTCCTGGTTCAGGTCCTGTTGGGGTAAAAGCGGATTTAATCCCATTCTTACCAAAACCAGTACTAGTGAAAAAAGAAGATGGAACATTCCACTTCGATTACAATCGTCCACAATCTATTGGTCGCGTAAAACCGTATTACGGTAACTTTGGTATTAATGTTCGTGCATACACTTACATTCGTACTATGGGACCAGAAGGGTTAAAAGATGTAACTGAATATGCAGTATTAAATGCAAACTACATGATGCGTCGCTTAGAACCTTATTTCGATCTTCCATACAACCGTCATTGTAAACATGAATTTGTATTATCAGGTCGTCGTCAAAAGAAACTTGGTGTACGTACATTAGATATTGCTAAACGTTTATTAGACTTTGGATATCATCCACCAACAATCTACTTCCCATTAAATGTTGAGGAAGGTATGATGATTGAACCAACAGAAACAGAATCAAAAGAAACGTTAGATGCATTCTGTGACGCAATGATTCAAATTGCTAAAGAGACTGAAGAAAATCCTTCAATCGTTCAAGAAGCACCTCATACAACTGTTATTAGTCGTCTTGATGAAACTCGTGCTGCAAGAACACCGGTATTACGTTACCAAAAAGCGTAGAATTCACATATTCTGTCGTAAGTTTTAATGCGGGGGTGGTATTGAAAGGTTTTCCTTTCAATATCCACCCCATTATTTTTTATCAGAATATTATTATCTCGTGTTGCCAAAAATGAGAATGTAGGACTAAAAAAAAGAAACTTTTGGTTTTGAAATATAAAAAAATATTGAGTTTCTACTATTATATAGTAAGAAGTGTTTATTATCAGAAGTGTTAAAAATTTTTCAAGGATAATTAGTTGGATTGAGAGTTTTCTGATATTTTGATCTATATCTTAGAGGAAATGGATGTAGGTGAATTTATATTATTAAATTCGCAATAAAAAGACTTGTATTAATCAAATTATTAACACAAGTCATTTAGTGGTTGCACTATTAAGCTTTAGTTTTAACTTTACCAGTCCAAGTTTTAAATCCACCTTGTAATTGGTAAATTTGCTTGTATCCTTTTTTCTTAAGGAAAAGTGCAGCACGTGCGCTTCGTCCAGTATTTTGACAGTATAAATAAACTGGTAAATCAGGACGAATCTCTTTGTAGCGTTGACGTAGTTGTGTAGAAGGAATGTTTCTAGCACCTAGAATGTGACCAGAATCAAATTCCTTTGCTTCACGAACGTCAATTAGTTGGGCTTTTCGATACCCTTGGATAAATTGTTCTTGCGTTAAGTTTGTTACGGCTTTTTTTAAGCGTAATGAATTTACTACTACATACACAATGATGATAGCTAGTATAATCGCAATGGTATAAAGTACTGGCACTAAATATTTCTCCTTTCTATCTACATATTCCATTATAAAAGAGAAAGTAGCTATAGTCCAATACGTTTGATAAAATAGATTACATTGTGAGGAGATGAAAACATGAAAGCAACTTGGTATTTTATAAATTCTGGTCCTTGTAGTCCATCTTATAATATGGCGTTAGATGAAGCGCTATTAGACTTCCATAGTGAGGGGAAAATTCCACCTGTTATTCGATTCTATGAGTGGAATCCAGCAACATTATCAATTGGCTATTTTCAACGTGCTGAAAGAGATATAGACCTAAATGCGGTAAAAGAACAAGGTCTAGGGTTTGTTCGACGTCCTACTGGAGGACGAGCTGTTTTACATGATAGTGAGCTTACTTACAGTATTATTGTATCCGAAGAGTATCCTAATATACCTGTAACTGTCACAGAAGCATATCGAGTTCTAAGCGAAGGATTATTATTAGGGTTTCAAAATTTAGGTTTAAACGCCTATTTTAGTATACCGGATTCTGAGGAAAAACTATCAGATCTAAAAAAACCAAAAAGTGCTGTTTGTTTTGATGCACCAAGTTGGTATGAATTAGTTGTTGAAGGTAAAAAAGTAGCGGGAAGTGCCCAAACTCGTCAAAAAGGTGTCATTTTACAGCATGGTGCGATACTACTCGACTTAGACGAAGAAAAGTTACTTTCAGTATTTAAATTTCAGTCTTCTGAAGCGAAAGAAAAAATGCGATTAACGCTACCTGAAAAGGCTGTAGCTATTAATCGTTTAACGGATCGACGAATTACTATTCCTCAATGTATAGAAGCCTTTAAAAAGGGATTTGAAGACTCTTTAGAGATCGAACTAGTCCCTTATGAACTAACAGAAGAACAAAAGAACTATGTAAAACACTTAGAAGAAAATAAATATAAAACTGATGAGTGGAATTTTAGAAAATAAATAGAAAAAATCTATAATACTTTTTGGTTACAAAAATTTTTTATTTGTTCCAATCCTTGTGTTTTATTGGTTTCTATAAATTTTTAAAAAATCAAGCCCTTGCATCGAAAAATTTTATACGGTAATCTTTTCTAAGATAAAAAATAGTCTACATCTAGTATTGAATTTTGTGTTAATAACACAATATATTGTGTTGATAAGTTTGTTGATAGTATACTAGATGTAGATTTTAGAAAAGGGAGGCTGCCAGATGGTAATGGTAGATGCAAAGGACGCAACCATCCTCGTAGAACAATTGAACAAAGACATCGAGAAATTTCCTCAAGTTCATCCTATTACACCTGATATGCATATTACACATAAAGGTGTATCGAGACTGGTAATGATTGACCGTTATTCATTTAAGGATACGGAAAAGAAAACACTGAAAATTGGTGATTTTGTTGTTTTAACAATAAAAGAAGATCCAAAGTTTCCAGCTCGAGGATTAGGATTTATTCGTTCCATTGACTTTATCAATAAAAAAGCTGAAATTTTAATCGAAGAAGAATATCGCCATGTTCTAGATAACCCAAAAGAACAAGAAACAGGCATCATTACACGCGCTTTAGACGTGATTGAAAAACCGCTAGAAGTGTATTATGAACAAATTGCAAAACGTAATGCAACTGGTTTAGCAGCAGTTGAAAAAAACGAGGAGGACCGCGAGAAGTGGTTTAACAAGTTTTATGAACAACTTGTATCACTTAAGTTTGTTCCTGCAGGACGTGTCTTATATGGTGCGGGCTCTCAAACAGATGTAACATTCTTTAACTGTTACGTAATGCCATTTGTACCTGACAGCCGTGAAGGGATTAGTGATCACCGTAAGCAAGTAATGGAGATTATGAGCCGCGGTGGTGGTGTTGGTACAAACGGTTCAACATTACGACCTCGTAATACGTTAGCGCGCGGTGTGAATGGTAAATCTAGTGGATCTGTCTCATGGCTTGATGATATTGCAAAATTGACACATCTTGTTGAGCAAGGTGGGTCACGACGTGGCGCCCAAATGATCATGCTAGCAGATTGGCACCCGGATATTGTGGAATTTATTATTTCCAAAATGCAGAATCCACGTATTTTACGTTTCCTAATAGAAAATACGAATGATGAGTTAATTTCTCGTCTAGCACAAGAAAAATTAAAATTCAAACCTTTTACAGCACAAGAAGAGGCAATGTACCAAGGTATTGTAAATTATAAAAACTTCCCTGGTCTGGGTGGTTTCAATGAAGCAATCATTAAAGAAGCGGAACAAAAACTTCGTGACGGTGGAACATATAGCGTTCATAATCCTGAATTCTTAACTGGTGCGAACATTTCAGTTACATTAACAAAAGAATTTATGGCTGCTATTGAAAACGATGAAGAGTATGAACTTCGTTTCCCAGATGTAGCAAACTACACTCCTGAAGAGATGGCTGTTTATAATGAGAAATGGCATAAAGTAGGGGATGTAAGAGAGTGGGAAAAACTAGGTTACCGTGTTCGCACTTATCGTAAGATTCGTGCACGTGAACTATGGAATTTAATCAACGTATGTGCAACTTATGCTGCAGAACCTGGTATTTTCTTCATCGACAACGCAAACGACATGACAAACGCAAAAGCGTATGGTCAAAGTGTTGTAGCGACAAACCCGTGTGGTGGACTTCGCCTCACGTTAAAAATTGCGGGATAAAGCGGGAAGGCTGAGATTGCTAATCCGAACCGAAGGCTAGAGGTAACGCTTTAGTCAGGGGCAACGCATACCTGGTGATCCTACTAATATAAGTAGACTATAATCCGGGCACGAGACCGCAACATTACACACATTAATCAATTAAAGGATCGTACTTAGAGGTGATAAAATTGAATAGAGGCTATGCTGGTTTTTATAAAGAACATTATTTAAGAAGTTCTTATGAATATGCATATGCTAAATATTTAGATTATCATTCAATTCCTTGGAGTTATGAGGACAAAGTATTTGATTTAGGTTATAAATTGTATAAACCTGACTTTTTCTTTATGATCAAAATGGAAAAATTATAAAAATAGTGGAGATTAAATCTAGAGATAAAAAAGCAAAAGATAATGCACTAAAAGCTTAAAATTGCAACTGATGTATATGTTCAAAAAAGAAAAACAGTGCATCAAAACATAAGGGATTATATTATTAGTTGGTCGAAAGAGAATAAACATATTGTCTTATCGACACCTCTAAATAAAATCAAACCAACATTACAACCACTATTGCAAAATATTCAGGAACTGTTTGATATAAAAGATATAAGAGTAATATCTAAAGCAGTTTTTGGAGAAGATCGTGGAAGAAAAGAATTGATTAAGTTCATGAAAAAAGTGTGTAATGAAAATGTATGCTGAACTTACAGGAAGAAATGGAACTGTAAGAACTAGAGGATAAAAAGCCTTTAGGATAACAAATATTGGAACAACCACTTGCTCCGTATTCAGTCTGCAACTTAGCAGCTGTTAACTTAGCACAATTTGCAATTAAAGATCAAAAAACAGTTGATTATGAAGCGTTAAAAGAAACAGTACGTACTGGTGTGCGTATGCAAGATAACGTTATCGAAGCAACACCATACTTCTTAGAAGAAAACCGTATTCAAGCTTTAGGTGAACGTCGTGTTGGACTTGGAGTTATGGGTCTAGCTGACTTACTAATCTACTGTGAAAAAGTATATGGTTCAGAAGAAGGTAACGAACTAGTAGATAAAATCTTCGAAACGATTGCTGTAACAGCATATGAAACTTCAATCGAACTTGGTAAAGAGCGTGGAAGCTTCCCATTCTTACAAGGTGAAACAAAAGAAGAAACAAATCGTTTAAGACAAGCATTTATTAATACAGGTTATATGAGCAAAATGCCTGAACATGTACGTCAAGGCGTACTACAGAATGGCATTCGTAACTCTCACCTTTTAACCGTTGCACCTACGGGTAAACACGTTGCCCCCTACATTTGCAAAAATGTAGCGTAAACTTGGCTATATGCGGGAAACTCTGGCGTATCTTTTACTACCTAGCTTTGCCAGCTTTTAGAAAGGTAAAAAGGTAAAAGTGTTGGTATTTAACCTACCAGACAATCCGCAGGGAAGTCGTGGCTGACCCCTCAACGACTACATGCCGAGCAACCATATTCATTTGAAGAACATTTGTTCTTGTTTTATAATATAATTAAAACAAGATAAGGATGGTTCCAAATGAAAAAGAATTGTCTTAATTGTGGAAAGGAAATTTATGTAAAACCCAGTCATTTCGAAAGAAAAAAGTATTGTTCTCGAAAATGTAAAGGCGAGTATCAATCTAAGAACCCTATAGCATTTGAACATTTGAAAACGCAGAAGATTGTTCATTGTGATTACTGTGGTAATGAACTTTTAAGAAAACCTTCAGTATTAAAGAAAACAAAGAATGTTTTTTGTAATCAAGGTTGTAAATCAAAATACCAAAGTAAGTATAAAGATGAATTATTCGCTTCACTACGAAAGGAAAAAATAACAATTGAATGCATTGAATGTAGCAAATCATTTGAAGTAATTCCTTCTAGGTTATCAAGTGTAAAGTATTGTTCAAAAGAATGTTTAGGGAAAGCTAATGGGCGAAGAGCAAAGGAACTTTTGCAAAATAGAGTTATGGTCCTTTGCAGTAATTGTCCAACAATAATCTTTAAAAAGCCATCAGAATTATCTGACCATAATTTTTGTTCCATTGAATGTATGAGTGATTTTTATGTTAAAACAAGTATGTTCGCCGGTGAAAATAGTGGTACTTGGCGAGGTGGCGATATAGATTATTATGGGCCAAATTGGAGAGAACAGAGACGTAAGGCAAGAAAAAGAGATAATTATACATGCCAGGACTGTGGTATTACTGAAGAAGAGTATGGAAGGCAACTTTCTGTACATCATATAATTCCTTTTAGACAATTTAACGGAGATTGGAAGAAGGCTAATAGGCTATCCAATTTAATTTCATTATGTGAATATCCATGTCACAGAAAAAGACATTCAAAAATGGTTGATGATATAGTCTGACCCATATGGCGACATATGGAGCGGGTACTAATAATCCCGCCCTCTAAAAAAGAGAGTAACAATTGTGAGCACAGGTACGATGGTTGGAGTCTCAACTGGATTAGAGCCATACTTCTCGTTCGTATATTACCGTTCAGGTCGTTTAGGTAAATTTATCGAAGTAAAAGCAGAAATTGTACAAGAGTATTTAGGTCGTCATCCAGAAGCAGATGAAAACAAATTACCAAACTGGTTCATCTCCTCAATGGAATTAACACCAGAAGCCCATGCGGATGTTCAGTGTGTAATTCAACGCTGGGTTGACTCGTCTATTTCGAAAACAGTTAATGCACCAAAAGGCTACACAGTTGAACAAGTACAAAAAGTATATGAACGCTTGTACAAAGGCGGAGCAAAAGGTGGTACGGTTTATGTAGATGGAAGCCGTGACACACAAGTTCTTACATTAAAAGCAGAATCATCTCATGAAGAACAACTTTCATTTGATGAACTTAAAGAAGAAGATAAAGGAAAACAACCAGTCGTATTAGTGGATACAATCGCTCCACTTCAAACGACAAACGTTACAATTGGATCTGAAGTAGGTAATACTTGTCCAGTATGCCGTCAAGGTACAGTCGAAGAGTTAGGTGGCTGTAACACTTGTACGAGCTGTGGTGCCCAATTAAAATGTGGTTTATAATATAAAAAAATGTCGCAAAAGTGAATTAGCACTTTCGCGACATTTTTTTATGATTATGTAATTGATGGATTAACCAATAAAATAATCGTAAGAATTCTTCAAAATCAATATGATGGTCATGACAATAAATAGGATCCTTACAAAAGTTGTCCCTTTTTTCAAAGCAAATTTCGTCCCAATAAACGCACCTAGAATCATCGATAAGCCCATTATTAACCCATAGAGGAATACAACTTCACCAAGAATTAAAAACATGATGAGGGCAGCAATATTACTTGTAAAATTTAATAGCTTTGCATTGCCTGCAGCTTGTAAAAAATCAAATCCCATCACCAAAAATACAAAAATTATAAAAGATCCTGTACCTGGGCCAAAAAAACCATCATAAAACCCTAACAATAACAAACTTCCAACAAATAATATGCCATTCTTCAATGTGAATGGTTTACGATCTTCTGTACTACCCCAATTCTTCTTTATAACGGTGTAAAATAACACGACTATTAACATGACAATAATTAATGGTGTTAATATACTTGAATCAATTAAATGAACTGTAAAAGCACCTAACATCGAAAAGATAAAAACAAAAGGTATAATAGGCCCCATTAATTTTAAATCAACTTTTCCAGCTTTAAAGAAGGTTAATGTGCTTGTTAAATTACCCATAGTGGCTGCTAATTTATTTGTTGCGATAGCTGCAGAAGGTGGTAATCCTACTGATAACAATGCAGGTAATGTAATTAACCCTCCACCCCCAACAGTAGCGTTAATAAATGCCCCAACAAATCCGAAAAAAATAAGAATAATACAAGTAAATACATCTATTTCCATATGAATATCCCCTAAAAGTGTAATATCGAAATCTTATCGAAATTGTCGGAATATGTAAATAAAATATTTTTAAAAATATAAAAAAGAGAGTTTGTTGTATACCAAACTCTCTCATTGATATTAATCGTGATGTAATTCTTTTGCGATCTCTGGGTTTTTTTCAACTTCATGTAGTTTGTTGAAAGAAGCAATCGAAACCTCAACCATTTCATCTTTCGGTTCTTTAGTAGTTAGTAATTGTAACCATAAACCAGGATAACCTAAATATTTTAGTACAGGAATTTCTCTAAGTGCATTCGTTGCTTGTAAAACTTCAAAGGAAATTCCAATTACAACTGGAATTAATAATACTCGAATAACTACACGTAACCAAAGTGGGTCTGTTGGAAATAGGAAATATAAAAACATACCGACAATCACCGTAAATAGGATAAAGCTTGACCCACAACGATAATGAAGTCGAGATTGTTTTTGTACATTCTCTACAGTAAGTTCTAAGCCATTTTCATAACAATTAATCACTTTATGTTCAGCACCATGATATTGAAAAACACGTTTAATAATCGGCATCATTGAAATAAAGTACAAATAAACAAATAGTAAAATTAATTTAAAGAATGTTTCAAGTAGAATTTGACCTGTTTTATCTGGAATCCATGTTTTAAATAATTCAGCGATAAAAACAGGGACTAAAGTAAATACAAATTTACCGAATAAGAAAGAAAGCACTCCGACTACTGCAACACCTAAAATCATTTGCAGTTTAGACATTTCTTTTCCGTTTTCTACTTCTTCACCTGGAGTCACATCATAGCGATCTCCAGAAAATTGCATATGTCGTGCACCGAGTGCAGCTGATTCAATTAATGCTATATTTCCTCTAACAAAGGGGATTTTCTTTAATTTTTGAAATAAAGGTTTTTTCTCTTTCTTAGCATAAAAATATTCAATTGAATCATCGTTACGGCGGATTGCTGCAACGGTATGATCTTTTCCACCGAACATAACACCTTCTAAAAGTGCTTGTCCTCCATATACAGGTGTTTTATTACTCAATATGAACACCACTCTCTACTAGAATCTAAAAATAGCAACTATTATATTGTACTAAATTTTCATTAAAAGCACTATGCCTAAGCATATGAAATTACAGTTTTGGAAAAACTAAAAGAAAAAAATGAGGTGTTTCTATGTTTAAAACAGGATTATACACAAGTTTAGCAGCAGCAATATTTCTTACTATATCCTTAAGTGCATTATCTTTCTTCAAATTTATCCTATGGAATCCATTAGATTATACGAAGCGATTTCATATCCTCCAAGATAGCCATGGATTCTTTCAATGGCTGTTCTTAGGATTAGTGCTTTTCATTATTATTTTTGTTTTTTATTTGGTTATGCAATACGTACCTTTAGTACCTGCATTCGTATCTTCGTTACTAATTGGAGGAATAATTGCGTTAATCATAGAATGGTTTATTTTTGAATTGCCTGCTGAATTAGAATCTTTTACGAAATTGTCAATTCCATTTATCATAACAGTCATTGTTACAGCTCGATTTGTATTTGAAACAGCAAGCTTCCATCACCAAGCGAATGAAAATGAAAAACAAAATGAGTTGCCGTATGAAGACACTATGATAAAATAAAGTGAAACTTCCATTAGTGGGGTCATGCCCCTCTAATGGTTAGCTAATCCAATCGGTGTATTATTACTTATAAACTTCCACTAATCTTCGTTGTTCATTTTGATATTTCTGTGAGTTTATGATTTTACTCCGAGAAAATGTAGTGAATTCTGGCTTTTATTGGGGGAAATGAGATGAAGATCTTAGTTTTAAATGGTCCTAATTTAAATCGATTAGGTAAAAGAGAGCCTGAAATTTATGGTCGTGAAACGTTAGAGGATATTAAAGAGAGATTAGTAAACCTAGCGAATGATTTTAATGCGACAATAGATTTTAGACAATCAAATCATGAAGGTGTTCTCATTGACTGGATTCATGAAGCTGAAGATACTGGGGTAGATGGGATTGTTTTTAACCCAGGTGCTTATACACACACAAGTATTGGGCTTCGTGATGCCATTGCAGGAGTTCAGGTGCCAGTCATAGAAATACATATTTCTAATATACATAAGCGAGAATCATTCCGGCATACATCTCTTTTAGCACCAGAATGTGTGGGGCAAATAAGTGGACTTGGAACAGTTGGATACGATTTAGCTTTAAGAAAATTTCTAGGGAGTAATAAGGGGGATTTAAAATGACAAAATTAGCGAAGTTACGACAAGCTCTAGTTGAGCAAAATGTAGATGCAATATTAGTAACAAGTGAATATAATCGTCGTTATATTACAGGCTTTACTGGTACTGCGGGAGTTGCAATTGTATCACAAAATGATGCTGTATTTATTACCGATTTCCGCTACACAGAGCAAGCTAAAAAACAAATTCAAGATTTTCGTATTGTAAAACATGAAAAGTTAATAGTTGATGAAATCTCAACTCAAGTTGAACAAATGGGTATAAAAACATTAGGTTTTGAAAAAGATACAGTAACTTTTGCAGCTTACGAAGATTACAAAACGAAAATTAAAGCTGATTTAGTACCTCTTTCTGGGGTAATTGAAAAAATTCGCTTGATTAAGACAAATGAAGAGATTAATATTATTAAGGTTGCATGTGAAATTGCAGATCAAGCATTTACACATATACTCAATTTTATCAAGCCAGGGATTACCGAGCTTGAGGTATCGAATGAATTAGATTTCTACATGAGAAAATTAGGTGCAACTTCAACATCTTTTGATACGATTGTTGCAAGTGGATTGCGTAGTGCATTACCACATGGTGTAGCAACGGATAAGGTGATAGAGAAAGGTGATTTTGTTACACTTGATTTTGGTGCATACTATAATGGATATGTGTCTGATATAACTCGAACAATTGCAGTTGGAACTCCTTCACAGCAATTAGTTGATATGTATGATGCGGTGTTAGAAGCACAACTATTAGCGTTAGAAAAAGTAGGGCCTAACATGACTGGTATTGAAGCAGATGCCATTGCCCGAGACTTCTTAAAATCAAAAGGTTTAGGGGAAGCGTTTGGACATTCAACAGGGCATGGAATTGGACTTGAGATCCATGAAGGTCCTGGACTTTCATTCCGCTCTGACACTATTTTACAACCAAATATGGTAGTTACAATTGAACCTGGTGTGTACTTACCTGGTATTGGTGGCGTTCGTATTGAAGACGATATACTAATTACTGAAACAGGTAATGAAGTACTAACTCATTCGAAAAAAGAACTAATCATTTTATAATGGAGGAATATTCATGATTTCAGTTAACGATTTCCGTACTGGACTAACAATTATCGTAGATGGAAACCTTTACCGTGTATTAGATTTCCAACACGTAAAACCAGGGAAAGGTGCTGCTTTCGTTCGTTCTAAATTACGTAACTTACGTAACGGAAACGTTCAAGAAAAAACATTCCGTGCTGGTGAAAAAGTAGAAAAAGCAATGGTTGAAAACCGTAAAATGCAATACTTATATGCGCAAGGTGATTCACACGTATTTATGGATATGGAATCATACGAGCAAACTGAACTTGCTGCTAGCCAAATTCAAGATGAATTAAAATATCTTCTTGAAAACATGGAAGTTTATATTCAAACTTACCAAGGCGAAATGTTAGGTATTGAATTACCAAACACTGTTGTATTAGAAGTTACTGCAACAGAACCAGGTATCAAAGGTGATACTGCTACAGGTGGTTCAAAACCAGCAACTTTACAAACTGGATTAGTAGTTAACGTACCATTCTTCGTAAACGAAGGCGATAAATTAATTATTAATACTACAGATGGTTCATATGTATCTCGTGCATAATTAATTTGATAAAAAAACCAGAAGATAATCTTCTGGTTTTTTGTATTTAAAACACCATTTTTAATCGAATAACGAAAATTGCTAGTAATTTATAATCTGTGTCAATAAATAAAATAGAAGGACAAAAGTCACACTTTCATGAATATGACACAAATATTTTGCTAAATTTTGAGCTGTACCACTAATCCATTTCTTTCTGTTATATAACAAAGTAATCTGTATCTATGTTACAAACCTAAAACAACAAGGAGAGATTCATCATGATTAACAAATGGTTAAGAAATAATAAAATTGCTGCAGCTGTTATAATGCTGCTACGAATATAATTAGGATATAGCATTATGATCGTGGGTTGGGGAAAAATTACTGGTGGTCAATTTGACGCGAGTGGCTTCTTGAACAATGCAGTACAAAATCCTGTAAAGGGTCCAGATGGTACAAGTGTATTTAGATTATACAATTCATTCTTATAAAATATAGCATTACCAAATGTCGAGATTTTTAATGTATTAGTACCATGGGGAGAATTTTTAGTTGGACTAGGGTTAATCTTAGGATGTTTTACAACTGTTGCTGCCTTCTTTGGTGTTATTATGAACTTCTCGTTCCTAATGGCAGGTGCAATATCTCATAATCCAACAGACATATTAATCGGCTTACTTATAATATTTGCTGGTGCAAATGCAGGGAAATTTGGTTTAGACTACTTTGTACTTCCTTACTTAAGAAAAAAATGTTTATCCAAGAGTGTAAAAAAAGAAAGTTGAAACAAGTACAGCTCAATACTGAATATAAAAAATGACTCAAAATTACTTTAAATTTGAGTCATTTTTTATTTGGACAAATCCATATAATTGTTTTTGATGAGAGTTTGGAGATCATTAAATTAGATTATTTACGGAAGTTTGTCCACTTTTTCCTTAATAGATGGTCTATTTAATGATACAAGCTCATATATTGCGTTACACAAGGAGGCGTCGATATGGAATTACATGACGTTTTGCGAGTAGCAGGGGTAGGGTTAATCATAGCTTTACTTCATGTCTTATTAGAGCAATTCGGCAAAAAGGAATTTTCATTTTTCTTATATTTTATAGCTTATCTGTATATAACTGCAGAACTTATTAGATTCTTACGGCTATTCTTTGGAGATATTTTAACATTCTTCCAATGGCTGAACTTAACTTAGGTAACATATGATATTTATCTTTTACGCCGTAATTTTACTTTTAGTCTTAATACTTATTAAAGATGCATATAGCAAACTACACACAATAATAGCCATAGTTTTTTTCTTCGTACTATTACATTTCCTTTTGTCAATGCTTGTAATTCCATTTTTAGAGAAACTCCTGTCTTATGTACATTCGGTACCATATGTTGCTCAACTTGTGTATTCAGCATTGTTTTACCAGGTTGGATCATTAATCAGCACAATCTTTGAAGAACTAGAATATGACTCAATCGGCGAATTAGTCATGATTGCTGTAAGAATTGTTTTGCTAACTTATTGGCTAACCGAATTTGCAACAGTTTTATCAAAGTTTTCCTCAATTTTAGAAAAGCTTCAATAAGGGGCTTGAACAATGAATGAAATACTAAATATTTTCTTAGATCCACTGAAAATTGCTGGTCAGTCTATTCTCTTAATCATCACGTATACAGTTATTTTCTTAAGCATTGAAGCCTATGTTCCAAAATTTAAAAAATGGGCTGACACATTATTTATCGTCGTACTCGTTTTAACTTTGGGACAAACAGTCATGGATGCATTTTCATTGATGACTCAACTAGCCGGAATATTTGCTAATTTCTTCCTAGCATTATATCCAATCATCATGTCATTACTTGTTATTCTTAATTCAGTTTTTTCATTTATCGCATGGAGTCCAATTATATTTTTTATCTTTGAACTTTTAATTTTACTATGCGAAAGAATACTAATTCCTGCGGTATCAATTGCGTTAATCTTGGATTTTTGTACAAGATTTATAGGGGAAATGTCATTTGGAAAAGCCTCTGATTTAATTAGAGGATCTGTGATGACGATTATTACAGCAACTGTTCTAGCAATTGTCACTGTTCTTTCTTTTACAGGGGTTGCATTTTTTACAATTGATAAAGCGATTGCAGATCCTGTGAAAAAAGTGATAGAGCAAACGATTCCGATTGTCGGGTCTCTTATTGTACAAGGGTTTTCTATCTTTAATAAATATCAATCGACCGCAACAACTGTAGCAGGATTAAGTGCTATGACAGCATTTTGGGTAGCTGCTTTCTACCCTGCTGGTAAACTACTAATTCATGCCATGACATTTAAGATTTTAGCTGCCATCATTGAACCTTTTTCAAGTAGTACAGTGAGTGGATTGGTAGATGACGTAGGGAAGTCCTTATTAGTTTTATGTGCAGTTGCCTTCCTACTTGGAATTGCATTTGTATTCATATGGCTTATTTTAATGGTGATGACTCAACTAGGGGTGGGTAAAACGTTTTGATAAAACTAGTTGTAATTATCATAGTTGGCAAATGTTTACTACTTTTAGCGGATGAGCGTGAGTTGGTCGTTTATATTAAGCTAGCAACTTTAATAATTTTTTTAACAACATTGTTAGATTTCCTTAATCTATAAAGCATAGACGAGCACCAGACATCATACAATGTGTTGAAACGTTACAGAAAGGAGGCCGCAAAGGGACGTGAAGTGGAAAAGAAATGGACAAAGACTAATTTAATACTGATTCCAATAGCCTTAGTTGCGTTCATTGCGTACATTTCTTTAACGTTTAATGATCCAAACAGTGAGCAAAATGATCCATCCTCGCTTGAGGGGAAACTTGAGCAAACTTTAATGCAAATTAGAGGCGTTGGACAAGTCAAGGTGTATTTACATTACGATGACATACCTCCTGATGCAAATAATTTACTAAATGATTATTTTTCAACTGGTAAATCTGAAAAAGCAGTATCAGGTATGCTCATTGTATCGGAAGGGGCTTCGGACCCATCCATTAAAAGCCAATTATTGGAAACTATTAGTCGAGTAATGCAATTGCCTACTCACAGAATCATGATTGTACCTATGGAGAGAAAAGGAGATGTAGAATGAAAGTAAAAAGACGTACAGTATGGCTACTAACTTTATTTAGTTTAGCAGCTGTGATTTCAGTTTATTATCTATTTGAAGGGAACCGTGATGTGAATCTATCAACAGTATTCACTGACGATCCACTTGAAGAGACAACTTTAACTGGTTTAGATAAAGTAACGAATACATCCACTTCAACTGAGAGCTATTTATTCGATGAATTAAGAATTGAAGCAAGCAATGAGCGTAGTCAATTACGTACTCAATTAACAAATAAAATTGCTTCAAATGACATTACAACAGAAGAGAAGAACGCAGCGTTCAATGAATTAAATAAATTAATTAAACAAGAATCATCAGAAGCAATGTTAGAAATGTTAATCAAATCCCTTGGATATTCTGACGCATTCGTACTAGTAGAAGATGATCGTGTACAAGTTACGGTATTATCAGATGAATTAACTACAAAACAAGCAGATGAAATTATTTATACAGTAAGAAACAAAGTAGAAGGTATTAGTGATGTTAGTGTAGGGGCTCAATCAAGCTATTATTGATTGAACACTTGACATAAATTCGATTTTATATATATTAATACGATAAAAACAGTGCTTAATTGTCCATGGCAAATGCACTGTTTTTTACGTTATTTATCTAAAATAGAAAATATCTGTTTCAAAATGTTGTGAAAAACTATAAAATGATAGTTGTATTGAATATTTATTGAGGGGTGTTTACTTTGTTTAAAGTACAAGAATTACGTGAAATTATTAAATTAGTTGATGCATCATCTATCGAAGAATTCGTATACGAAAACGATGGCGCAAAAATAAAATTAAAAAAATCAAACGGTGTTGTTACAGAAGTAGTTGCTCCTAAGAAAGAAGTAGTTGCACAAGTAGCGCAACCAGCTCCACAGCCTGTTGTACAACCTGCTCCAGAACCAGTAAAAGTTGCTGCACCAGTTGCAGAAGAAGCTCCAAAAACAACAAATACAAGTGATGAATCTTTACACAAAATTACATCACCAATGGTAGGTACATTCTATCAAGCTCCATCACCAGATTCTCCTGCATATGTAAAAGTAGGCGATAAAGTTTCAGATGAATCTATCGTTTGTATCGTTGAAGCAATGAAATTATTCAACGAAATCGAAGCTGAAGTTAAAGGTGAAATTGTAGAAGTTCTTGTAAAAGATGGCCAATTAGTAGAATATGGTCAACCACTATTCCTAGTGAAACCTGAGTAAGGGGTGACCAATATGTTAAAAAAAGTATTAATAGCAAACCGTGGTGAAATTGCTGTACGTATTATTCGTGCATGTAAAGAACTTGGTATTCAAAGCGTAGCTGTTTATTCAGAGGCAGACAAAGATGCTCTTCATGTAAAACTTGCTGACGAAGCATACTGCATCGGTCCTAAATTATCGAAAGATTCTTATTTAAGTTTTCCTGCAGTGCTTAGTGTTGCGGAAAAAACTGGTGTTGATGGAATCCATCCAGGTTATGGTTTCTTAGCTGAGAATGCTGACTTTGCGGAAGCATGTGAAAAAGCTGGAATTAAATTTATCGGTCCATCTTCTGACTCCATTAAAATTATGGGTATTAAAGACGTTGCTCGTAGCACAATGGAAGAAGCTGGCGTTCCACTTGTACCTGGTACAGGCATTGTACCTGATATCGAAACAGGTAAAAAATGGGCGGCTGAAATTGGTTACCCAGTAATCATTAAAGCAACTGCTGGTGGCGGTGGTAAAGGTATTCGTGTAGCTCGTACTGAAGAAGATCTTGTAAAAGGAATCGAGATTACACAAAAAGAAGCTGCTGCAGCATTTGGTAATCCAGGTGTGTACCTAGAGAAATTCATCGAGTACTTCCGTCACTGTGAAATTCAAGTATTAGCTGATTCACATGGCAATGTTGTACACCTAGGTGAGCGTGACTGTACTGTTCAACGTCGTATGCAAAAATTAGTTGAAGAAGCTCCATCTCCAGCTTTATCACCTGAACGCCGTGCAGAAATGGGTGCTGCTGCAGTAAAAGCTGCAGAAGCTTGTAATTATGAAGGTGCTGGTACAATTGAATTTATCTATGATTACCAAGCAGACAAATTCTACTTCATGGAGATGAATACTCGTATTCAAGTTGAACATCCAGTTACTGAAATGATTACTGGTATTGACTTAGTACAACAGCAATTAAAAATTGCTTCTGGTGAAAAATTACCTTTCGCACAAGAAGATATTAAAATCAATGGATGGGCAATTGAGTGTCGTATCAATGCTGAAAATGCATACAAAAACTTTATGCCATCTGCTGGTACAGTGGAAACTTATATCACTCCAGGTGGATATGGTGTAAGAATTGATTCTGCAGTGTATGCAGGCTATACAATTCCACCATTCTATGATTCAATGGTAGCAAAACTGATTGTTCACGCTGATACTCGTGAGGAAGCTATTGCTCGTATGAATCGTGCATTAGGTGAATTTGTCGTTGAGGGTCCTGGAATTCATACAACAATTCCATTCCATGAAGCACTTATGAACAACGAAGTATTCCAATCTGGTAAATTCAACACAAAATTTCTTGAGGAAAATGATGTGTTAAATCAACAACAAACTGAAACAGTTACAAAATAAAACATAGATGTGTAGACAAAGTTGAGTGAAACAACGATGTCTACACATCTTTACTTTTATAGTTGACCCTATGTGAATTACGAGCAACCCTTATGAAAATGATGTATAATTAAGTAAGTATAGTTCACATAAAGAACATAGAAGTGTTTACCTAAGAAAGAGGGTGTAAGAAGATGGCTGACAAAGTGACAAAAACTTTTGTACAACCAACTCCTAACGGTAAAGAAGAACTTGGGCAAATTGAAGTAGCACCAGAAGTAATTGAAGTCATCGCAGGAATTGCAACAACTGAAGTAGAAGGTGTTGCAGCAACGCGTGGAAATTTCGCTTCAGGTGTAGCAGAGCGATTTGGTAAAAAAGTTCATTCTAAAGGTATAAAAGCTACTCTATCAGATGACGGGGAAATTATCATTGATGTATTTTGTTCCGTAAAATATGGATTCTCTATTCCGAAAGTGGCAAAAGATATCCAAACGTCTATTAGACAAGCGATTTATAACATGACTTCAATTGATACAAATGAAGTAAACGTTCATATTACAGCAATCCAATTTGATGCAGTAAAAGATCAAGAATAACATTTGGCGCAAGGATTTTTTGAAAGGTAAAACTTTCGAAAAATCCTTTCTTTTTTAGAGAAAGTAAAAAGCCGACTAGAAGTAATAATACTTCTAGTCGGCTTTAACTTTTCTATGTTGTCAATCAACTAAGAATTAAAGTTTAACTACGTTAGTAGCTTGTGGTCCGCGGTTTCCTTCTTCTACTGAGAATTCAACTTTTTGACCTTCTTCTAAAGATTTGAAACCTTCGCCTTGGATAGCAGAGAAGTGTACGAATACATCGTTTCCACCTTCAACTTCGATAAATCCAAAACCTTTTTCTGAGTTAAACCATTTTACTGTACCTTGAGTCATTTAAAAGACCTCCAAAAAATTTATTATAGTTAGAATCTCTCATTAAAAAAATTCACACATTACAAAAAGCATCGAATGTTCACCGATACTTTTTGTAACATGTGAATTCTTTGATAATTTAATGATTTTAACTAGTCTCTAAAATATACATGGATATTATTGCTTTGTCAACACTTTTACACATAAACTAAAAATAAAGATGGAAAACACAAAAAATATACTAGGAATCTTAACTTCATTATCGAAATAGAAATATAACAAGTGAAGTATGGAACAAAAGGAGAAATGATTGATGGAGAAATATATCCTATCTTTAGACCAAGGTACAACGAGCTCACGAGCAATTCTATTTAACCAAGCAGGTCATGTCGTTCATATAGCGAAACGTGAATTTAAACAATACTTTCCAAAATCAGGTTGGGTTGAGCATAATGCAAAAGAAATTTGGAGTTCAATTTTATCGGTTATTGCTTCAGTTCTTTCAGAAAAAAATATTAAACCTGAACAAATTGCTGGAATCGGAATTACAAATCAAAGAGAAACAACGGTTGTTTGGGATAAGAACACAGGGGAGCCGGTTTACAATGCAATTGTATGGCAGTCTAGACAAACTACAGATATTTGTAATGAGTTAATAGAACAAGGATACGAGGATCTATTTCGTAGTAAAACGGGTTTATTGATCGATGCGTATTTTTCTGGAACAAAAGTAAAATGGATATTAGATAATGTCGATGGTGCTAGAGAAAAGGCTGAGAAAGGGGAATTACTATTCGGTACAATTGATACATGGATTATATGGAAATTGACAGAAGGAAAAGTACATGTCACTGATTATTCGAACGCTTCTAGAACATTAATGTATAACATATATGATTTAAAGTGGGATGAGGAACTTATTCAAATTCTAGGTGTACCATTAACTATGTTACCTGAAGTTCGAGAATCCTCTGAAATTTATGGGCATGTTTCAAAAAATCATTTCTTTGGAACGAGTGTACCCATTGCAGGAATAGCAGGGGATCAACAAGCTGCATTATTCGGGCAAGCTTGTTTTGATTCAGCTATGGTAAAGAATACTTACGGTACTGGCTGCTTTATGTTAATGAATACAGGAGAGAAAGCAGTTCGATCAAATCACGGATTGTTAACAACCATTGCGTGGGGCATAGATGGGAAAGTTGAGTATGCTTTAGAAGGAAGTATATTCGTAGCAGGATCTGCTATACAGTGGCTTCGAGATGGATTAAGAATGCTTCGAAACACTGAAGAAAGCGAAAACTATGCTAAAAGAGTAGAAAATACGGATGGGGTATATGTGGTACCTGCATTTGTAGGACTCGGTACACCTTATTGGGACAGTGATGTACGTGGGGCTGTTTTTGGGCTAACACGAGGAACATCAAAAGAGCACTTTATCCGAGCTACTTTAGAATCATTAGCTTATCAGACAAAAGATGTTTTATCTGCAATGGAAGCTGATTCCGAATTAACTTTAAAATCGCTTAGGGTTGATGGAGGAGCGGTTACAAATGATTTTCTTATGCAGTTTCAATCGGACATATTAAATGTTCCTGTTGAAAGACCTGCCATTAACGAAACAACTGCTTTGGGTGCCGCATACTTAGCAGGGTTAGCGGTTGGTTATTGGGAAAGTAAAGAGGCAATTGCAGAATATTGGAATTTAAATCGAAAGTTTGAACCGTCAATGCAAGAAGAACAACGCACAAAACTTTATGAAGGATGGAAGAAAGCCATCAAAGCAGCTCAGGCATTTAAATAGATGTATATAGCACTGGATTGTGATGATCCAGTGCTTTTCATGTTATAAAGTATGAACTAAAGCATATCTTTGAATGCCTTTTGCAGCTTCAATCGCATTCGCTTTATGTATTTCATATGATGTGTTATTTTTTTCAACTTTTGCGAGAGTTGCTAATATGGCTTCACTCATCCAAATTTTATTTATCTGATAGGAAAGAGCCTCTTCTTTTTTACCTTGGTTTGCATAGACCAATGCTTTACTGTAACTCATGATTGGCTCTTTTTCGATCTTGGCAGCCTCATCTAAAGCTGTAGCATAATTTTCTTTTAACAATTCTTGTACAAAGCGATAATGATGATGAATATATTTTTGTGGATATTTCTTTAATATCCTTTCAATTATATCGAATTGTTCTTCTTTGGAACTATGAGCTTGTGCATAAACAAAAGCATAGATCGGTTCTTTTAGATTGTTTTTCAAAAATTTCTCTACCTTTTTCATATTTTTACTTCCATACAAAGTGTAAAGCATATCAATTAGTTTCAAAACAAATACGAAGATAAGTAATGTGATGACGGTCCATATTGGCCAGTTGTAATAGCCAGCAATCGTGAATCCAATAAGAGCAATAATTAAGTAAACTACGAATGATTTCCCCATAATTTCACCTCTTTCTAATCAATATGCTAAAGAAGATTGAAAATATGGTCAATCTATTTTGCCGAAATTTTGGAAATACTATTTTAGTGCAATGAAAACTTGTTGAATCTGTATATCCCGTACTAAAATATGTTATTATAAAACTTAATGTTACTAAAGAAGGAGATTTTTACATGAAACGACATGAAGCGCGTAGTAAAGCTATGCAAGTATTGTTTCAGTTAGATAATATAGAACTAACTTTAAATGATGCAATTAGCCATGTACTTGACGGAGAAGAGTCAGATTCTTTTTTTGAATCATTAGTTCATGGAGCAACTGAGAAAAAAGATGAAATTGATGAAATTCTTAAACAAAAATTAGAAAATTGGTCACTAAATCGACTACCAAAGATAGAAAGAACTGTGTTACGTTTGGCTGTATACGAATTATTGTATATGAAAGATACACCAAAAAATGTTGTTTTAAATGAAGCAATTGAGCTTTGTAAAACGTACGGCGATGAAAAATCGAGCAAATTTGTAAATGGTGTATTATCTAAATTCGTTGAATAACAAATGAAGTTCTTTTATTTGGAAGGAGAATTCAGAAATGACTAACATTATTAGTGGTACAGAAATTGGAAAGCAAATTAGACAATCCATCGCGGACCGAGTTGTAAAATTAAAAGATCAAGGAGTTACACCTGGTTTAGCTGTAATATTAGTTGGTGACAACCCTGCTTCGCAAACGTATGTGAGAAACAAACAAAAATCATGTGAAGCTATTGGAATTTATTCTGAACTTGTAAAATTACCTGAAGATACAAAAGAAAGTGAATTATTAGAGCAAATTCAACAATTAAATAAACGACAAGACATTCATGGAATCTTAGTTCAACTACCATTACCAAAACATATTAATGAAGACAATGTTATTGCAACAATTGCACCTGAGAAAGATGTTGACGGATTTTCTCCAGTTAGTGTAGGGAAAATGATGTTAGGTCAAGAAACATTCTTACCCTGTACTCCATTTGGTGTGATGAAATTGCTTGAGTATACCGGGGTTGATTTAGCTGGTAAACATGCAGTTGTTGTAGGTAGAAGTCATATTGTAGGAAAGCCAATGGGTCAATTATTACTACAAAAAGACGCAACCGTTACATATACACATTCTAAAACAAACGATTTACCGTCTATTACTAAGCAAGCTGATATTTTAATTGCGGCTGTAGGACGAGCAAACTTCATTACAAAAGAGCACGTGAAACCTGGTGCCATTGTGATCGACGTTGGTATTAATCGTGATGAAAACAATAAATTAGTTGGAGATGTTGATTTTGATGATGTATCTCCAATTGCTTCACACATCACACCTGTACCAGGTGGAGTTGGTCCTATGACGATTACAATGTTACTGTTTAACACAGTGCAATCGGCTGAACATTCTCTGTAAGAGGACAAAAGAGTTAAAAACATGTAGAATAGATTACAGGAAGCTGTTTTTCTGATGAGAAACAGCTTTTATTTTGAAAACAAAGTTAAATTCACTAGTAAAGGTGTCGAAAGCCTATGACTAATTCTTCTTACCTAACTGTAAAAGCATTAACTAAATATATAAAAAGAAAGTTCGATGCAGATCCCCATTTGCGAGATGTTTATGTAAAGGGAGAGCTTTCTAACGTAAAAATACATACATCGGGTCATATTTATTTCACTCTAAAAGACGATGAAACCCGAATTTCAGCTACAATGTTTCGAACTCAAGCTAGTAAATTAAAATTCAAACCAGAAGAAGGTATGCAAGTTTTTATTCGTGGTGATGTTTCGGTTTATGAGCAAGCTGGAACATATCAATTATATGCTAACTTTATGGAACCTGATGGAGTTGGTGGTCTTTTTGTTGCCTTCAATCAATTAAAGGAAAAGCTTCAAAAAGAGGGACTTTTCAATCCGAATTTTAAACAACCAATACCTAAATTTCCAAAAACAATCGGTGTATTAACAGCTACTACTGGTGCAGCAATTCGAGATATTTGTACAACGATAACAAGAAGATATCCACTAGCCGAAATAGTAATCTATCCTACACTTGTTCAAGGTGCCCAAGCTGCTCCAAATATTGTTAAAAATATTCGGTTAGCAAACGAACATAAACTTTGTGACGTACTTATTGTAGGACGTGGTGGCGGATCTATAGAAGACTTATGGGCATTTAATGAGGAAATAGTTGCCCGGGCAATTTTTGAAAGTCGTATTCCTATTATAAGTGCAGTAGGCCATGAAACGGATACAACAATTGCTGACTATGTTGCAGACTTACGAGCTCCAACTCCAACTGCAGCAGCAGAGCTATCTGTTCCACACCAGAAAGAATTGCACCAGCGTATTCTTTCGAGTAAATCCTATTTACATCAGATCATGTCATCCAAATTAACTTTTGAGCGAAATCGATTAAAAAAATTGCAAAATTCCTATACATTAGCAACGCCAGAACGACTATATAGACCCTTCACTGAGAGAATCATTAACCTTGATATGAGACTATCTCGTTCATCTCAATTATACTTAATGAAAAAAGGGAATGATTTACAAAAATTAGACGGAAAAATTAAAATGTATTCGCCTAAAAATGCAATTCACTATTACAGAAAACAAATAGATCAAACAACTACTTTACTAACACGCTCTGTATTTAAGCTAATGACGAATAAAAAAGAATCTTACCTTTCTACAATTCGTACATTGGAAGCATTAAATCCACTTACCATTATGAACCGAGGATTTAGTGTTACGTTTAAGGAAAATGAAGTGATCAAATCTGTCTCGCAACTATCAGCAAATGATGAAATTACTCTACAATTCCAAGATGGTGAGGCAAAGGCGAAAATATTAAATACGCAAATTAATCCTGGAGGTAGTAAATAATATGACAAAGCAACAAACATTTGCTGAAGCGATGTCCGAACTTGAAATTATTGTACAAAAATTAGAACAAGGTGAAGTGCCACTAGAAGAAGCGATTGATTTATATAAAAAAGGGATGGAATTATCTCACTTTTGTCATGAGAAATTACAAAATGCTGAACAACAGTTAATATCAGTAGTTAACGAAAATGGCGAAAAACAACCATTTGAACAAACAAATGATCGAGGTTTAACAGAATGACAAATACTTTAAAACAATTTATGGACGAACAAATTTTATTGATAGATGACGAGTTGTATTCATTAGTAGATAGTATACAAGCCCCAGAACAATTAAAAGAATCAATGCTTTATTCATTAAAAGCTGGTGGGAAAAGAATTAGACCATTATTTGTTTTGGCAGTGAATCAATTATTCAACAACATTCAAAAAGAGGCATATACGGTATCGGCAGCTATTGAAATGATTCATACGTATTCATTAATACATGACGATTTACCAAGTATGGATAACGATGAGTTAAGACGTGGAAAACCAACAAATCATGTTGTTTTCGGGGTAGCATTGGCTACTTTAGCAGGAGATGCGTTAAATACTTTTAGTTTTGGGGTATTAGCAAGAATGCAAAATGTATCACCTGAAATTAAAGTGGAATTGATCAACTTGTTAAGCGTCGCAGCTGGAGCAGAAGGGATGGTTGGCGGCCAAGTATTAGATATTGATGGGGAATCACGCTCATTAAATTTAGACGAGCTTGAAAAAGTACATGTCAATAAAACTGGAGCTCTGTTAAGATTTAGTATTGAATCTGGCGCTATTTTATCTAATGCAAGTGAAAATGAAAGAGCAATTTTAGTAGAATTTGCGCACCATATCGGACTTGCCTTCCAAATCCAAGATGATATTTTGGATATCGAAGGTACATCAGAAGAATTAGGGAAAACTGCTGGTAAAGATGTTGCAAGTAATAAAAGTACATACCCGTCGTTATTAACCCTTGAAGGTGCAAAGAAAAAATTAAATGAGCACTATGAAATAGCCATTTCTAACTTAAGTAAATTGCAAGGCGATACATCACTATTAAGAGAACTTACAGAGTATATTGTTCGTCGTAATAAATAATAAGAAAAAGGTATTGCTTTTGAATAACTTCGAAGACTGTTATAATAATAAAAATAAATTACTAATAATAATTTGATGAAAAGGTGTGTGAGAGATGGATTTATATAATATTACTAGTCCATCCTTTATAAAAAAATTGAATAAAAAAGAATTGGAAATCCTAGCGAGTGAGATCCGTTCTTTTCTAATAAATAAATGTTCAGTTACTGGCGGACATATTGGACCAAATCTTGGAGTTGTTGAGCTTACTATAGCGTTACACAGAGCTTTTAATACTCCTACTGATAAACTAATATGGGATGTTGGACATCAATCTTATGTCCATAAAATTTTAACTGGACGTGCTAGCAAATTTGATACATTACGTCAGTATAAAGGACTTAGCGGTTTCCCAAAGCGCAATGAGAGCGAACATGATGAATGGGAAACAGGGCATAGTTCTACATCATTATCCGCTGCAATGGGGATGGCCATCGCCAGAGATTTAAAGAAAGAAAAATCGTATGTTGTTCCAATTATTGGTGACGGTGCTTTAACTGGTGGTATGGCTTTAGAAGCATTAAATCATATCGGACACGAAAAAACGAAAATGATTGTCATTCTTAATGATAATGAAATGTCTATCGCCCCTAATGTAGGAGCGCTTCACAATATTTTAGGTAGACTACGTACTGCTAAAGAATATTCAAAAGCAAAAGAAGAATTAGAATCATTAATGAAAAAAATCCCAGTTTTAGGTGGTAAACTTGCGAGTACTGCCGAACGGGTAAAAGACAGTTTGAAATATTTAGTTGTTTCAGGTGTATTTTTTGAGGAAATGGGCTTTAAATATTTAGGTCCAATCGATGGTCATGATATTGACTCTCTTGAAAAGACATTAGAATATGCTAAAAATGCGAAAGGCCCTGTTCTTGTTCATGTTATTACTAAAAAAGGAAAAGGGTACAAACCTGCTGAAGAGGATACTGTAGGTACTTGGCATGGAACTGGTCCATATAAAATGGAAACTGGTGATTTTGTTAAAAGTAAATCAACTGGTCCAGCTTGGAGTAGCTTAGTTTCTGAATCCGTTCGTAAGTTAATGGAAACTGACAAACGCATTGTTGCTATTACACCAGCAATGCCTGTAGGTTCAAAAATGGAAGGGATTCAAAGAGATTTCCCTGAGCGATTCTTTGATGTTGGAATTGCTGAACAGCATGCTGTGACATTGGCTGCTGGTTTAGCGACACAGGGCATGAAACCTTATTTAGCTATCTATTCAACATTCTTACAACGTGCATATGACCAAGTATTACATGATGTAGCTCGTCAAAATTTAAATGTGTTTATTGGTATCGATCGATCTGGTTTAGTTGGTGCTGATGGAGAAACACATCAAGGTGTTTACGATATTTCATTTTTACGACATATTCCGAATATCGTTCTAATGATGCCAAAAGATGAAAACGAAGGACAACATATGGTAAAAACAGCCATTGAATATAATGATGGACCAATTGCTATGCGTTATCCTCGTGGAAACGGATATGGGGTACCGTTAGACGAAGAAATGACTACTATTCCTATTGGAAGCTGGGAAGAGTTAAGAAACGGTCATCATGCTGCTATTTTAACTTTTGGTACAACGATTCCTATGGTTATGGAAGCTGTGGAAGAATTGGCAGCTAAGGGTATTGAAGTAAAAGTTATTAATGCCCGTTTCATCAAACCAATGGATGAAGAAATGTTACATGAAATCTTGTCTACTGACATGCCAATCTTAACAGTTGAGGAATCGGTATTACAGGGCGGATTTGGTAGCGCTGTCTTAGAATTTGCAGCTGACCATCACTTTAAAAATAACATTGAACGAATTGGAATTCCGGACCAATTTATTGAACAAGGTAGTGTAGACTTACTGCTTGAAGAAATTCGAATAACTAAAGAGGAAGTTATTCAACGAATTGAGCAGTTGGTTTCAAATAAGGATTATCGATTAGGAACGAAGTTAGTATGACAAAACAGTTAAAAGAGCGTGTAGACGTTCTATTAGTTGAAAGAGGATTATGCGAAACTAGAGAAAAGGCTAAGCGGTCTATTATGGCAGGTTTAGTTTATTCAAATGAGACTAGAATCGATAAAGCTGGAGAAAAGATTCCGGTCGATGCACCTCTTCAAGTAAAAGGTAACCAATTAAAATATGTTAGTCGCGGCGGCTTAAAATTAGAAAAAGCTTTAGAGATATTTAATATGACCGTTGAAGGAAAAATCATGTTAGATATTGGATCTTCAACTGGAGGATTTACGGATTGTGCATTGCAAAATGGTGCTAGCCATTGTTATGCACTTGATGTTGGTACAAACCAACTTGCATGGAAAATTAGATCTGACGAACGTGTAACAGTGATGGAAAAAACGAACTTTCGTTACTCAAAACCAGAAGATTTTTCGAATGGTTTACCTCATATTGCAACAATTGATGTTTCGTTTATATCATTATCATTGATTTTACCAGTTTTAAAAAACATTTTACTTCCTGGTGGAGATGTCATGGCTTTAGTGAAGCCACAATTTGAAGCTGGGAAAGAAAATGTTGGTAAGAATGGAATTGTTCGTGATCCAAAAGTTCATTTGGAAGTATTAGAAAAGATAGCAAACTTTGCTACAGGAGTAGGTTTTGTTGTAAAAGATGCTTCCTACTCACCAATTACGGGGGGAGAAGGGAATATAGAATTCTTATTCCACCTTGTAAATCCAAAGGAAAACGAACAAATTGAGCCATTTACAAATTTTAAATCTGTAGTTGAATTAGCACATAAAGAATTAAAATGAATGTAAATTTACACTGAAAATAACATTAAAAGTCCCAAAGTATGCTCTGCAAACTATTGGGACATTTTTAATGATTGTATTCCTCCTTGGTGTGGCTTGAAAAAATCTCCTAAAATGTTAGTATAATTATACATATATATTCATAAGAGGTGTACGATGAACAAAGGTCAAAGACATATGAGAATTCGCGAAATCATTGCCAATCATAATATCGAGACACAAGATGAAATCGTCGATCGATTAAGAGAAGCTGGATATAATATTACCCAAGCTACTGTTTCAAGAGATATAAAAGAATTACATTTAGTAAAAGTACCGTTACAAGATGGTCGCTATAAATATAGCTTACCTGCAGACCAAAGATTTAACCCTTTACAAAAATTACAGAGATCTTTATCTGATGCGTTCATTAGTATTGATGGGGCGTCCCATTTCTTAGTTTTAAAAGCGCTTCCTGGTAATGGTAATGCCATAGCTGTCTTAATCGACCAATTAGATTGGAATGAAATTATTGGAACAATTTCTGGTGACGATACAATTCTTATCATTTGTCGTACTGAAAATGATCGTGAGTTAGTTAAAGAACGATTATTAGATATGTTATAAAACACGAATGAGGTGAAACTGTTTGTTAAGAGAGCTTAATATTCGTAATTTTGCAATTATTGATGATTTGACTGTTAGTTTTTTAGAGGGTTTAACTGTTTTAACAGGGGAAACTGGAGCCGGAAAATCCATCATTATAGATGCCGTCCATCAATTAGCGGGAGGACGAGCATCCTATGAATTTGTTCGTCATGGTGCAAATAAGGCGGAGCTGACAGGATTATTCCAAATTACTAATAATCATAAAATAATTTATGAAAAGCTTGAAGAAGTAGGCATTGAAATTGAAGAAGATTCCATCATCTTACAACGAGAGATAAATGACAAAGGTAAAAGTGTCTGCCGTATTAATGGTAAACTTGTCCCATTGTCCATTTTGCGAGAAGTTGGTGGGAAATTAGTAGATATCCATGGCCAACATGAAAACCAAGAGCTAATGGATGAAAAATTACATATTCGTTTACTAGATCACTTTGCTCATAAAAAAATTTCTACAATAAAAGAGCAATATGAAAAAACTTACTATGCTTATCGAGATCTTAGTAAAGAAATTATTCAATTAAGTAATGATGAGAAACAATCCATTCAAAAAATTGATATGTACCAATTTCAAATTAAAGAAATTGAAGATGCAAAATTGAAAATTGGAGAAGAAGAAGAACTACTAGAAGAACGAAAAAGACTGTCTAATTTCCACAAAATTTTCGAACGTGCAAATATTGCATATGAAGCAATTTCTGGTGATATGAATGGGTTAGATTTAATAGGTAAATCTATGGGTGCATTAGATGATATTGCGGAACTTGATAGTCAATTTAAAGAAATACAAGAAATAGTTACGTCTTCATTTTATTCACTACAAGATGCTTCGTATCAAATAAAAAGTATACTGGATGATTTAGAATTCAATCCTGAACGATTAAATGAAGTAGAACACCGACTAACACAATATCAAACCTTAAAAAGAAAATACGGTTCAAGTGTTGAGGAAATCCTATCTTATCTTGAAAAAATAAGTGGAGAATTAAACCAATTACTAAACCGTGATGAAGCCTTAAGACTTGCCGAGCAAAAACTAAAAAAATTAGAAGAAACGCTTGAACAATTTGCTAACGAATTAACGAATGTAAGGAAAGAATGTGCTCAACAACTAAGTGAAGCAATTATGGAACAACTTCGTGACTTACATATGGAAAAAGCGAAATTTATCGTTAATTTTGAAACACATAAACAATTCGATATTAATGGAAGAGATATTGTTACTTTCTACATATCAACAAACGTAGGGGAACCACCAAAATCTTTACCGAAGATTGCTTCTGGTGGTGAATTATCGCGTATTATGCTTGCGCTTAAAACGATCTTCTCCTCAAGTGAAGGTGTTACATCAATTATTTTTGATGAAGTGGACACAGGAGTTAGTGGACGTGTTGCTCAAGCGATAGCTGAAAAAATATCAGCCATTTCCAATCACTCACAAGTATTATGTATCACGCATTTACCTCAAGTCGCAGCCATGGCAGATCAGCATTATTTAATCCGAAAAGATGTTGAAGATAATCGAACATTTACAACTGTCTCAAATATTACGGTTGAAGAACGAGCAGTTGAAATAAGTCGTATGATGAGCGGTTCTGAAATAACAGATTTAACAATTCAGCATGCAAAAGAATTATTAAATTTAGCAAAAGAACGAAAATCTTCGCAAAAGTGAAAATATAAATTCATAAAATTGTCGAGAATATATGTATGTATTCATCGGCAATTTTTTTGTTTTAATTTATCATTTCAAATTTTTCTCAAGTATTTCACGACAAATATTTACCTCTCATTAATGTTCGAATTCTGACACATAGTAATGTTACAAACTTTAAAGGAGGTGGACTATGAGACATATGCGTAAACTGGTGTCAATAATTTTACTCATCAGTGTACTCACATCGCAGACGGTTTTCGCTGAAGCGAAGAAGTTAATCCCGATGGGTGAATCTATTGGAATACAGTTACAATTACCATTTGTCTATGTTGCTCATGATGTATTATTGCCGAATGGTGAATGGCTCAAAAAAGGTGATTTTATAACAGAATTAAATGGACGTAAGATTAATTCTGTAGATTCACTAAAAGAGGAGTTAAATGAAAGTAATTTAACGTTATCGGTTCAAAAGAAAGATGAGAAGAGGCAATTAGCATTAACAAAAGAAGAAGCAAGTAATATCTTACCGTTCTTAAAGGATGAAACAGATGGTATTGGTACATTAACATATATTGATCCGGATTCGAACCAATATGGAGCTTTAGGACACCAAATCGTTGACGGTGTGTTAAATGCACCACCAAAATTTAAAGAAGGATCCATTTTCTTAGCATCAATTGAGCAAATAAAAAAGAGTAGTCCAGGACATCCAGGCTATAAAATTTCTGTTATAGAAAATAACAATATTCGTTTAGGTAACGTTGTATCCAATGATATGTACGGTATTTTTGGACAGTGGGAAACTAATAATCAAAGTTTACGACAACCTATCGAAATTATGCATGTAGAGGATATTAAAGTAGGTAAAGCAGAGCTTTATACTGCTATAGAAGGCTCAAAAGTAGAGAGTTTTGATATAAATATTATTAAGGTTGAAGATAACTTTTTACAATTTATAGTAACAGATAAAGAATTGTTAGATAAAACAGGTGGAATTTTACAAGGGATGAGTGGAAGTCCAATTATACAAGATGGTAAATTTGTGGGTGCTGTTACACATATGTTTGTCGAACAACCATCTAAAGGCGCGGCAATTTCAGTTGAAGAAATGTTGAAGAAAACCCCAAAATAAGGTGAAAACGACTATACACTTAACAATCGTATAGTCGTTTTTTGATTTTTATGACAAAAAAGCAAACACCTTTAATAATTCAATATGTAGAAAGAACGAAGTATTTGTCGACCAATAGTGAAATCGTCAGACTAGTTACTCATTTTTATATACATAAAAGGTTTTTTCACGGAAATGTCGAAAATATGTAAAGTCAAGTAAAAAAACTGTGACTTCATAAACAAAGTGGTATTTTTTAGTAGAAATTATTAGTAGGGGGAATTTTTTTGACGAAAGTTAGAGTTGCAATTGCCGACGATAATAGAGATTTAGTGAGGACGTTAGAGCAATTTTTTGAAAATCATGCCGATATTGAGATTGTTGCGACAGCACCAAATGGAAAACTTTGTTTAAAAATGTTAGAAGATTTTCAACCAAATGTACTACTTTTAGATATAATTATGCCCCATCTTGATGGATTAGCAGTTTTAGAAACGATGTATAGCGATGATCGTTTTTCAAATACGCAAGTCATCATGTTAACAGCTTTTGGACAAGAAGATGTGATGAAGCAAGCTGTAACATATGGAGCTTCTTATTTCATGTTAAAACCATTTGAATTCGATCAATTAGTACAAAAAATACTACATTGTTCAGGTCAAAAAATTGAAACTGTAAAACGACAAAGCGTCTTACAACCTGAGTCAACAGGAAAAATCAATCAACGTCAACTGGATACAACAATTACTTCAATCATAAAAGAAATTGGAGTACCAGCACATATTAAAGGGTATTCTTATTTAAGAGAAGCAATACAAATGGTGTATTATGATATCGAATTGCTTGGTTCAGTAACGAAGATTTTATATCCAGAAATCGCGAAAAAATTTGGTACGACTCCTTCACGTGTAGAACGTGCAATTCGTCATGCAATTGAAGTTGCGTGGAACCGTGGTAACTATGAGTCAATTTCACAAATGTTCGGTTACACAGTTCACCATTTAAAATCAAAACCAACAAATTCTGAGTTCATTGCGATGATTGCCGACAAAATTCGTATTGAATTGGTTGCGTCCTAAATATTCATACTATATTAAGAAACGAATGATCCCTATTTAATTTAGGGATCTTTTTATTTACATTAACAGTTTTTAGGCATTTATTATTTCCAATAACAAAATTCAAAAATAGATTAGAGATAAAGGAAAAATAGTTTCTATATTTTGTGATTTTTGTTGATTGGAGGTGATTACTACTATGATGGAGATTAACTGGAAAGTTCGTTTTAAACATAAATCATTTTGGGTTTCATTAATTGCATTACTTTCTGTGTTTCTAAATCAAGTTGCGTCCATTTTTAACTTAGATATCACATTATATAGTTCGCAACTAACAGACTTAGCAGAAACTGTATTAATGATCTTTATTTTCTTAGGAATAATCGTAGACCCTACAACACAAGGGATAAATGATAGCGATCAGGCATTATCTTATCAAGAACCCCGGAAAAAAGAAAGTGTAAATGATTCCTCAGAAAAAGCTTAATATAAAACAATAAACCTAAATGCCTAATTAATGCTAAATTTTGTCATTAGTTAGGCATTTATGAATTATTGTGAGAAATTGCACTAAACAAAGAAAACTTTAACGATTATACTAATAGAAAAAAGAAGGAGGATGATAATATTGCTAATTTTCTCAAATGAATTCTTAGAAGTTATCGAAGAAAACAATAAAGTATTCGTGAGAAATATTAAAATTGGTTTCCCCCTAAAAGAATTTAGTACGATCATATCGAATTATCCTCGACTTAAACTAACAAATTTTGCTTTACTCAAAAGTGTTTTATCTAAAGTAACACCAAATCCCGTTGAAATTGGTAAGTGGCTACCACCGATAGAAGTGGAAGTTACGAAAGATAAAATGTCTGCTTTTATTTACATAAATGAATCGAAAGAAATCATTCATAATAAGAAAAATGAAATTGAACAACAAATAAACAATCTATTAACAGAACAAAAAATTATCCATGGCGTATTATCCATTGATCTTTCAAAAGTAGAGACAGGCAAAGCAGTATTGGTAGCAGAAGGAACTAAACCGATTAAAGGTGAGGATGCAAAAGTTTCCTATTTGGAAGTACCTGAGCGTAAACCTGTCATACTTGAAGATGGACGAGCAGATTTCTATAATTTAAATTTTCTATTTGAGATTAAGGAAGGTTCTTGGTTAGGAGAAAAAATAAAGGCTAAGCATGGGATCCCTGGGAAAAATATTTATGGTGATCTTGTTGAAGCAGCACCTGGAAAAGATATACCTCTAAAATATGATCGAAAAACTGCTATTGAAGTCGACGAGGGAGATAAAATCATTCTTAAAGCTAAACATAGTGGTGTACTTGAGCATAGACAAGGGGTAGTTACTGTAAATCGACATTTGGTCATTAATGGTGATGTTGGTGTTGAAACTGGAAATATAGATTTTGACGGATCAGTTAGCATACGAGGTACAGTACAAAATGGTTATAGTGTCGTAGCAACTGGTGATGTCTTAATAGAACATCCTGATGGCGTGAGTGGGGCAAAATTAATTCAATCAACTGAAGGTGAAATTTTGATTCGTGGCGGTATTTTTGGATTAGGTAAGTCGATTGTACAAGCTAAAAAAAGTATTATGGTCAAACATGTTAATGAAGCTAATTTAATTGCTGGTGAAGAGATTATAATTGCTTCCTACACATTAGGATCAAATTTATCTGCGAATAAAATTACAGTTGATGAGAGAATTGGTAAAATTATCGGAGGAAAAGCAGTTGCACAAGATACGATTATCACCGCATATTCAGGGAATCATTTAGAAAGAAGAACGGAATTAATCATCGAGAATGTTAGTAAGCAGGAAACCCAAGCTGCCATTCAAGAAAAAGCAAAGTTATTAAAACAACTGCATGATGAAATTGTTCATATTTCCACCCGTTTAAATAATATGATTTTAAATAAAGAACAAATGAAAGACAATCAATTATTGGCATTAGAACAAGCTGGTAAACTCGTCGAGCAGAAAAAACAAGAAGCTGAACAAATGGATATGGAAATTAAAACATTAATGAATCAATTCCATAAACAAGCTAAAGAGCAAATTGTTGTTCGAAAAGAAGCTTATCCAGGAACTCTTATTCAAATAGGTCGAAAATCCACTCTGTTATCTAAACAAACAAATGGTATATTTCGTATTGAGAATGGAGAGTTAAATGTATAATAATATTTCAATTTTTGCTCATCGCGGAGCCTCTGGTTATGAAGTAGAAAATACAATGTCTGCATTCGAAAAGGCATTGGAATTAGGAGCTACTGGTATTGAAATTGACCTTCAATTAACAAAGGACAATATTTTTGTTGTATTTCACGATCTAAGTCTTTCAAGGTTAACAGGGAAAAAGAAATTACTTACAGATTGTAGCTTTGATGAAGTAAGTACATATAAAATCGGTAAAAGGTTTTGGCGGAAATTTACGAATCATCATATCCCTAGTTTCCAACAAGTTGTAGACTGGGCAAACGAACATCAAATGCCACTAAATATAGAGCTAAAAGAATCAATCCTTTTAAATACTAACCCTTTAATCGATATGCTACAAAAACTAACCATACCAAAAGGAAGTCATTTTTCATCTTTTCATGATGAACTGATGAAAATTGTGAAAATGCAAAGACCAGAATTTGAAACTGCAATACTCGTTAATAAAAAGTTTCAATGGGAACACTTAAACAACATGTCTCATATAAATTCAGTTCATGCTCATAAAAGGTACTACAAACCGATGTATATGGACTATTGTAAAAATGCAAAGAAGAAAATGCGTCTTTATGGTATCAATGGGACTGAACCATTTTTAAAAGAACCAGATCCTGTGATTGTTGGATGGATTACTGATTATCCTGATAAAGTACGAAAAATTTGTAAAACTACTAAAAATGAATAGTAATAAAAAAAGAGACTTAAAAAGTATCGACTATACTTTTTGAGTCTCTTTTTATGAATTTATCATGTTGGTGCACAAAAAGGTTAATTTATTTTGGAGTTGAACTTTGTCTTTCTACATTTGACTTCTTATCAAATCTCGGAGCGACTTTACCGTTTTTTCGATCACGATTTAGTAAATATCCTGCAAAAAATCCAAGTCCAACGACTAAAAAGACGATTCCTATTCCAAATTGTAACCATAACCATGGAATTGGTGAATTTAACTTACCGTACAATGTATCACGTAAAAATTTTATGCCTGCTCCTGCCATTATTGCAGGTATTAATAACACGATAAATGCTGCCATACGAGCCATATAAAGTCCTCCTTATATCAATTTAATTTTACAATGGAGTAGGTGAATGTCAAGGAACGACATTTGTCTTTTGGGAGAATTCATACTATTGAACGAAAATTACTATTTGGAAAATAATATCTTGATTCATTAGTCATTTATAAGTATTGTAGAAATAAGGGTATGTTACCGAGAAAATTTTTGAATATTATAGAGAAAATCGCTTATAAAAAAGAAAGCGCTTACGCAAGGGGAGGATTTATAAATGGAAATCTTTAAGTATATGGAAAAGTACGACTATGAACAACTGGTATTTTGTCAAGATCAAACCTCAGGGCTAAAAGCAATTATTGCAATTCATGATACCACATTAGGGCCAGCACTTGGCGGTGTTCGAATGTGGCCGTATCAAACTGAAGAACAGGCAGTTGAGGATGCATTGCGTTTAGCACGTGGAATGACCTATAAAAATGCTGCAGCTGGTTTAAATCTTGGTGGAGGAAAAACCGTTATTATTGGTGATCCATTTAAAGATAAAAATGAAGAAATGTTTAGAGCACTTGGACGTTTTATACAGGGGTTAAACGGTAGATATATTACAGCTGAAGATGTGGGGACAACTGTATCGGATATGGATTTAATTCATGAAGAAACGAATTACGTAACAGGTATTTCGCCAACATTTGGTTCTTCTGGTAATCCTTCACCAGTAACTGCATATGGTGTATATTTAGGGATGAAGGCATCCGTAAAAGAAGCGTTTGGATCAGATTCATTAAAGGATGTAAAAGTAGCTGTTCAAGGTCTTGGTAATGTTGCTTATGCATTATGTGAATACCTGCATAATGAAGGGGCTAATCTTGTAGTAACTGATATTAATAAAAAAGCAGTTGAACGAGTTGTTCATGATTTTGGTGCAATTGCTGTTGAACCGGATGAAATCTACAAACAAGAGGTAGATGTATTTTCACCATGTGCATTAGGTGCGATTATTAATGATGAGACGATTCCACAATTAAAAGCAAAAGTCATTGCTGGTTCAGCAAATAACCAGTTAAAAGAATCTAGACATGGTAAAATATTACATGAGATGGGAATTGTTTACGCTCCAGATTATGTCATTAATGCTGGAGGAGTAATTAACGTTGCTGACGAATTATATGGTTATAATCGTGATCGTGCGATGAAAAGAGTAGAGACAATTTATGATAGTCTTACAAAAATATTTGCCATTTCAAACGATCAAAATATCCCAACATATTTAGCGGCAAACAGATTAGCTGAGGAAAGAATTGCACGAGTTGCAAAATCACGAAAGCAATTTTTACAGAATGGAAAAAATATATTAAATGGTAGATAACTGATTTGTGGAATGAAGTGAAAATCTCACTTCATTCCCAAATTTCTTAAGGGGGATTCGTATGTCTCGTGAATATGATTTAGTAATTCTCGGTGGTGGAACAGGTGGCTATGTTGCTGCAATTAGAGCAAGTCAGCTTGGCCTTTCTACAGCTATCGTAGAAAAAGAGAAACTTGGAGGCACTTGCTTGCATAAAGGATGTATTCCAAGTAAAGCATTACTTCGCAGCGCAGAAGTATACCGTCAATCATTAAATGCTAGTGAATTTGGCATTGATGTAGCTGCTGTTCGAATTAATTTTAATGCAGTTCAAAATAGAAAGAATACGATTGTCGATCAGCTACATAATGGTGTGAAAAGTCTTGTGAAAAAAGGGAAAATTGATGTGTATTATGGAACGGGGCGAATTTTAGGTCCTTCAATTTTTTCTCCAATGGCAGGGACGATTTCTGTAGAAAGAGATGGAGAAGAAAATGAAATGCTCATTCCAAAAAATATCATTATCGCTACTGGCTCTTCACCAAGAAATTTAGAAGGACTTACACCAGATGGAAAGCGTATTTTGAATTCCAATCACGCTTTAGAAATGACAGAACTACCAAAATCAATGCTTATAGTTGGTGGAGGCGTAATCGGAGTTGAATGGGCCTCTATGCTTTCTGATTTTGGAGTGAAAGTAACTATCATAGAAACTAGCAATCATATACTGCCTTCGGAAGATACGGATATTTCGAAAGAGATGGCGAAATTACTTGAAAAACGCGGAATAGAAATCTATACAAAAGCATTTCTTCAAGCAGATAAAGTAAATTTATCTGACAAAAATGTTAAAGCAACAGTTTTAATCGATGGAGAAGAAAAACTATTTGAAGCTGAAAAAATGTTAATTTCAGTTGGTCGTAAAGGAAATAGTTCTGATATAGGACTAGATAATACTGAAATTGAAATAGAATCTAGTTTTATCAAAGTAAATGAAGTCTATCAAACAAAAGAAAAACATATTTACGCAATCGGAGATATTATTGGTGGTTTGCAGTTAGCCCATGTTGCATCCCATGAAGGGATTGCTGCTGTAGAGCATATTGTGAATGGTACAGTGAAAAATATTAACTATGATAATATTGCTAGATGTATCTATTCAACTCCTGAGGCAGCAAGTATTGGTGTAACTGAAGAGAAGGCAAGAAAGCTTGGATATTCCATCAAAGTTGGAAAGTTTCCGTTTAAAGCAATCGGTAAAGCATTAGTATATGGTGAGATGGAAGGCTTCGTTAAAATCATTGCAGATCAAAATACAAACGATTTATTAGGTGTTCATATGATTGGTCCGCATGTTACAGATATGATTTCGGAAGCTGCTTTAGCCATGATTTTAGATGCTACTCCATGGGAAATAGGTGAAACAATTCACCCTCACCCTACATTAAGTGAAGTAATAGGTGAGGCAGCTTTAAGTATTGACGGGAGAGCAATTCACTTCTAATTACTTCTGAGAAGTGTTAAGTTGTAGAATCATAGGGGTAACAATACCCATATTTTTCTTTACGTGAAAATAAAAACAAATTTAAATAAGAGATCATTCAAACGAAAGGGGATGATTGTTTGACAACTGGAAAATTACATCATCAAGATTTAGGGTTAACTGACCAAGATGTTTTAAGTATGTATGAAACAATGTTAATGGCAAGAAGAATTGATGAAAGAATGTGGTTATTAAACCGTTCAGGTAAAATTGCCTTTGTAATTTCTTGTCAAGGTCAAGAAGCAGCCCAAGTTGGAGCAGCTTTCGCGTTAGACCGTACAAGAGACTATATTGCACCATATTATCGCGATATGGGTGTCGTTTTACATTTTGGGATGACTCCAAAAGAGTTAATGTTATCTGCATTTGCAAAAGCGGAAGATCCAAACTCTGGAGGACGCCAGATGCCAGGACATTTCGGACAAAAGAAAAATCGAATTTTAACTGGTTCATCTCCTGTTGCAACACAAGTACCACATGCGGTAGGAGTTGCACTTGTAGCCAAAATGCAAAATAAAGATTATGTTTCCTTCGTAACTCTCGGTGAAGGTTCTACAAACCAAGGGGATTTTCATGAGGGGCTAAATTTTGCTGGCGTTCATAAATTGCCAGTTATAACAATGGTAGAAAACAATAAATATGCAATAAGTGTTCCGATTGAAAAACAATTAGGATGTGCAAAAGTGTCAGACCGTGCAATTGGTTACGGAATGCCAGGAGTAACAGTTGATGGGATGAATCCTCTTGAGGTTTATCAAGCAGTAAAAGAGGCTGCCGATCGAGCTAGAAATGGAGAAGGTCCAACTTTAATTGAGGCTATTACTTATCGATTAACAGCTCATTCCTCAGATGATGACGACCGACAGTATCGAACTACTGATGACATTGCTCAAGGAAGAGCAAATGATCCAATTATTCTATTTGAAAAGTATTTAAAAGAAACAGGAGTTGCTGACGAAGAATCGTTACAAGCGATTAACAAACGTGTGATGGGTATTGTCAATGAAGCAACAGATTATGCAGAAGAAGCTCCATACTCTCCACCAGAACATGCACTTAAACATGTATACGCGGAAGGAGCTGATGTATAATGGCAGTTTTATCCTATATTGAAGCCATAAATTTAGCGATGAAAGAGGAAATGGAAAGAGATGACCGTGTATTTATTTTAGGTGAGGATGTTGGGGTTAAAGGTGGCGTATTTAAAGCTACACAAGGCTTATACAACCAATTCGGTGAATACAGGGTATTAGATACACCGTTAGCAGAAAGCGCAATTGCTGGTGTAGCTATTGGTGCAGCTATGGTAGGAATGAGGCCAATTGCGGAAATGCAATTTGCAGACTTTATCATGCCCGCTGTAAATCAAATCGTGTCTGAATCTGCAAAAATTAGATACCGTTCCAATAATGATTGGAATTGTCCATTAGTCGTTCGTGCTCCTTTTGGAGGCGGAATACATGGTGCATTATATCATTCACAATCAGTAGAAGCGCTATTTGCTGGAACACCTGGTTTGAAAATTGTGATTCCTTCAACACCTTACGATGCGAAAGGTTTGTTAAAAGCGGCAATCCGTGACGAAGACCCTGTGTTATTTTTCGAACATAAACGTGCTTATCGTCTTCTAAAAGGTGAAGTCCCTTCTGATGATTATGTATTACCGATTGGTAAAGCGGATGTGAAGAGAAATGGTGACGATATCACTGTAATCACGTACGGTTTAGCTGTTCACTTTGCATTGCAAGCTGCTGAAAGACTTGCTGCAGATGGGATTGAAGCTCACATTTTAGATCTAAGAACAGTTTATCCGCTAGATAAAGAGGCAATTGTAGAAGCTGCAAGAAAAACGGGTAAGGTACTATTAGTAACGGAAGATAATAAGGAAGGTAGTATTATTAGCGAAGTGTCTGCAATAATCGCTGAAGAATGTCTATTTGACCTTGACGCTCCTATTAAAAGATTAGCAGGTCCTGATGTTCCAGCTATGCCTTATTCACCTACAATGGAAAAGTTCTTTATGATCAACCCGGAAAAAATTGAAAAAGCGATGCGTGAGTTAGCTGCGTTCTAATGGAGGTGTACGAGAAGATGCCAATTGAAAATATATTAATGCCCCAGTTAGGAGAAAGTGTTACAGAGGGAACAATTGAAAAATGGTTAGTAAAACCAGGCGATTTTGTTAATAAATATGATCCTCTGGCAGAAGTAGTAACAGACAAAGTTAATGCTGAAATACCTTCATCCTTCACTGGTGTTGTCCATGAACTGATTGCAAATGAAGGGGAAACATTATCGGTTGGTAAAGTTGTTTGTACCCTTAACGTAGGTCAAGATTCAGCAGAGAAAACTGACCAACACGTAACTACTGAATCAAAAGTAGAAACTGCAAGTAATACTAATGAATCTTTAATGCCAACTGTAGAAAATATTGCTAAAACGAACAATAAAAAGGCTCGTTATTCACCAGCAGTATTGAAAATTGCGAATGAGCATAATATTAACTTGGAATTAGTAAATGGTACAGGTTTAGATGGAAGAATTACAAGGAAAGACCTATTGAAAATCATCGAGTCAGGTCAAGTGAATGAAGTTTCACAAAGTAGTTCGAAATCTACTGAAGTTGTAGCTCCAGTTGCAGCAGCATCCAAAAAATCAACGACTGATTTCGTTCCAACTACATCTCAAGGAGATATTGAAATTCCAGTTACATCGATTCGAAGAGCTATTGCGAATAATATGGTTCGTAGTAAACAGGAAATACCACATGCTTGGATGATGATGGAGGTAGATGTAACCGACTTAGTTATTTACCGAGATCGCCTAAAAAATTCATTTAAAGAACAAGAAGGGTTTAATTTAACTTATTTTGCATTCTTTATCAAAGCAGTTGCAATTGCGTTAAAAGAATTCCCAATGATGAATTCTGTTTGGGCAGGAGATAAAATTATTCAAAAGAAAGCTATTAATGTATCAATTGCAGTTGCAACAGAAGATTCATTATTCGTACCTGTTATTAAACATGCCGATGAAAAATCAATAAAAGGTATTGCAAGAGAAATTCATGAATTATCTCAAATTGTGCGAGCAGGTAAATTACGATCCGAACATATTGAAGGTGGAACATTTACTGTGAATAATACAGGTTCATTTGGTTCTGTACAATCAATGGGAATCATTAATTATCCTCAAGCAGCGATTTTACAAGTAGAATCTATTGTAAAAAGACCAGTTATATTAAATGGTGGAATGTTTGCTGCGAGAGATATGGTGAATCTATGTTTATCAATTGATCATCGCGTATTAGATGGATTAATTGCAGGAAGATTTTTAAATAGAGTCAAACAAATTCTTGAAAATGCAGATAGTAATCAATTATCGGTTTATTAATATTAAAGGAAGCCTCAAAAAAATAGGGCTTCCTTTTATTTTGTATCTTTTTTAGTAAGTTATTTGCAATTGTTGAAAGATTCACATTATTGCTTTATTGAAAAGGCTTTCTATTGTAAAATATTATTAGAACATGACGAAGGGGGCAGCTGTTAAGCGGATGTATGGCAAATATGAAAGATATTCAATTTGAATCAGTTAGCTATGAACAATGGAAAGAGCAAGCCATTCAAGCATTAAAGGGAAAGCCATTTGACTCTTTATTCACAAAAACTTTAGAAGGTATTACTCTTGAACCGATATATACGCAAGAAACTTTAATAGAAAAACTTGGGGACAAGCTAGAGAATCAAATCTCTACTATTCGAACTTTAAAAGCAACAAAAGGTTTTTCGTGTGCTCAACAAATATTCGGAGATAAAGAGGAGCAATTCTTCTCGAATCTATTAGATAGTATAGAGCGCGGAAATACTATTATAACAATTGATAGTAGAACTTCTTTTGAATGGAATGAACAAAACCTCTCAAAACTGGCTGATATACTTACAAAAAATGAGTTTAAGTTAATTATTCAAAATGCATCTGACACTCTTTTATCTGTTTTTGAAAAAATAGATGAAAGTAATCGTGAAAATGTAAAGGGATACATTATTTCAGAAGAACAAATAGAGTTAAGTAATTTTCCTCATGTACGTACGATTTGTGCAAATACGATTCCATATCATTATGAAGGAGCAAATGCTGTTCAAGAATTAGCTTTAACACTAGCATTAGCTCGAAAATATGTTGAAAACAATGATTTTGAATCCTTTGTCAATAAATTTTTCGTAAATTTTGCGATTGATACTCAATTTTTCTCAGAGATTGCAAAACTTCGCGCTGTGAAGGTACTCTGGAAAGCATTCTCATCCGCATATGGGGTAACAGATCAAATCAAATTACCAATCGTTGCAGAAACATCCATCCGCAGCTACTCAAAATTAGATATTTATGTGAATTTACTACGTGCCGGAAATGAAGCACTTTCAGCGTTAATCGGTGGAGCAGATGTATTTACTGTACATCCTCATGACGTTTTAACAAAACCAACAGATCAGTCAATTCGAATTGCTCGAAATGTAATTTTAGTGTTAAAAGAAGAATCACTTGTTCAAAATGTTACGGACCCATCTGGAGGTTCTTATTTTATTGAAATATTAACAAATGAATACGTTGAAAAAGCTTGGGCACTATTTTTAGAGATTGAAGAAGCTGGTGGAATTGATGCTTTCATCGAATCTGGAAAACTAGCTGAATTAATAGAAGAAGTTAATACAAATCGACTTAAAGCAATAGCGACTAGAAAACAATCACTCATTGGTACAAATATCTATGCAAATCCAGTAGATGTGTTACCTACTGAAACGAATCCTCTATTTGCAAATGTTAAACGCTTTGCAACACCTTTTGAGGAATTACGGGCTGCCTATCAAATTTTACAGCCGAAGATTGCTATATTAACATTCGGTCAACTAAAGAACTTTAAAGCACGTGCAGATTTTGTTGCTGGTTTCTTCTCTACAGCGGGAATTGTATGTGAGCAATCAGGAGAAATTCAATCAATCGAAGAAGCAAAGAAATGGTTAAGTGAAGCAAGCTACGATTATGTTGTGCTTGCAACGACAGATGAAGATACGAAATTACTAGTTCCAGAGCTTTTAGCAAGTAAACCAAATCACTTACTTCTTGATGTAGCAGGTAAATACAAAGAAGAAGAGAGAGAATGGTTAGCTCAAGGTTTAAATGGTTTTATCTTTGCTGGCCAAAATATCATTGAAAAATTAAATGAAGTAGCACAAGGCTTGAAGGGGGTACGATCATGAGTGCGAATTTTAAAGCTGTAAATATACAACAAATTTTAGCTGAAGAAACATCCGCTTCCACATCTATATCTTCTTTTGTGACAAATGAAGATATAGAAGTAAAAGAATTTTATTTGAAAGAAGATTTACAGGATGTTGAACATTTAAACGATACTGCAGGTATAGCTCCAAACACGCGCGGGCCGTATCCAACAATGTATGTAGCAAGACCTTGGACTGTACGTCAATATGCAGGATTTTCAACAGCAGAAGAATCCAATGCTTTCTATCGTCGTAATTTAGCGATGGGGCAAAAAGGATTATCTGTTGCATTCGATTTAGCAACCCATCGTGGTTACGATTCTGATCACCCTCGTGTAAAAGGGGATGTAGGGAAAGCTGGGGTTGCAATCGATTCGATTGAAGATATGAAGATTTTGTTTGATGGTATTCCACTTGATCAAATGTCCGTTTCCATGACAATGAACGGTGCAGTACTACCTATTCTAGCTTTCTATATAGTAGCTGCAGAAGAACAAGGGGTAACACCTGAAAAACTTGCAGGTACAATACAAAACGACATATTAAAAGAATACATGGTGCGCAACACATATATTTATCCACCAGCTATGTCGATGAAAATCATTGCTGATATTTTTGAATATACAAGTAAATTTATGCCGAAGTTTAATTCCATTTCAATTTCCGGCTATCATATACAAGAAGCTGGTGCCACAGCAGACATAGAATTAGCATATACTCTTGCTGATGGATTGGAATACGTTCGAACTGGTCTTAAAGCTGGTATTGATATTGATTCGTTCGCACCTCGTTTATCCTTCTTCTGGGGTATTGGTATGAACTATTACATGGAAGTTGCGAAAATGCGTGCAGCAAGAAGAATTTGGGCTCAAATGATGAGTACATTTAATCCGAAAAATCCCAAATCACTTGCATTACGTACACATTCACAAACTTCAGGATGGTCTTTAACAGAGCAAGATCCATTCAATAACGTAACTCGTACATTAATTGAAGCTAATGCAGCAGCAATGGGTCATACTCAATCACTTCATACAAATGCATTAGATGAAGCGATTGCATTACCTACAGATTTCTCAGCACGTATTGCCCGTAATACTCAATTATTCTTACAAGAAGAAACGGGAATGACGAAAGTAATTGACCCATGGGGTGGTTCTTATTATGTTGAAAAGCTAACGAAAGAACTTACTGAAAAAGCATGGGCATTAATCGAAGAAATTGAAGAATTAGGCGGCATGGCTAAAGCGATTGAAACTGGACTTCCGAAAATGAAAGTCGAAGAAGCGGCTGCAAAACGCCAAGCGAAAATTGATTCGAAAACTGAAACAATTATCGGGGTAAATAAATACCGTCTCGAAGAAGAAGAACCAATCGAAATATTAAATATTGATAATACAATCGTTAGACAAAAACAAATTGAAAGACTTGAAAAGATGAAAGCAGAACGAAATGAAGAAGAAGTACAGAAACATCTTGAAAGATTAACACGTGCAGCTGAAACTGGTGAGGAAAATTTACTTGCAATTGCAGTAGATGCAGCAAGAGCTCGTGCTTCATTAGGAGAAATTTCAGATGCAATCGAAAAAGTTTCTGGTCGTCATAAAGCCGTAATCCGTTCGATTTCTGGAGTTTATTCTTCAAACTTCTCTGATACAGAATTAATATCAGAAGTAAAACAAATGACAGAAGAATTCCAAGAAAATGAAGGTAGACGTCCTCGTATTTTGATTGCCAAAATGGGTCAAGACGGTCATGACAGAGGTGCAAAAGTTGTTGCTACAGGTTATGCAGATTTAGGATTTGACGTCGATATTTCACCATTATTTATGACACCTGAAGAAGCAGCTCTTATGGCAGTAGAAAATGATGTTCACTGTGTGGGTGTATCATCACTTGCTGCAGGACATAAAACATTAGTACCAGAATTAATTGAGGAACTAAAAAAATTAGGTCGTGAAGATATTATCGTTATTGTTGGTGGCGTAATTCCTGCACAAGACTATGAATTCCTTTATAATGCGGGAGCTGTTGCTATTTTTGGCCCTGGTACAGTGATTCCGGTTGCTGCGATTAAAATTATCGAGGAAATTTATCAACGTTTGGGCTACGAGGAAGTGTCTGAATAATGAAGGAAAACAATGGGGCTGATGAGAGCGCATTATTTGTCATGGAAGGTGTAAAAGGTACTCATGATGGATTTACGAAAATTACCCCTAAGAAATTTCGTAAAAAAAGAGAAGAACAAACTGATATACATCAATTGTCTAAAGAGATTCGCTCTGGAAACCGAATTGCACTATCTCGGGCTATAACGCTAATTGAAAGCTCTAATAGTAGCCATAAAGAGCTTGCGCAAAAACTATTACAAGAATTACTCTCCTACTCCGGAAATAGTATACGTATTGGTATCACTGGTGTTCCAGGAGCAGGTAAAAGTACATTCATTGAAAGTTTTGGCTCAATGTTGTGTGATATGGGGAAAAAAGTAGCTGTTCTGGCAATTGACCCTAGTTCATCATTATCTGGTGGAAGTATATTAGGTGATAAAACCCGAATGGAAAGACTAAGTCGAGAACCGAATGCTTTTGTCAGGCCATCTCCAAGTGCTGGTACTTTAGGTGGTGTCCATAAAAAGACAAGGGAAACGATGTTACTTTGTGAAGCAGCTGGTTTTGATGTTATTTTAATAGAAACTGTAGGCGTTGGACAAAGTGAAACATACGTAAGAGGTATGGTTGATTTCTTCCTTCTATTAGTATTAACTGGCGCTGGTGATGAACTACAAGGTATGAAAAAAGGGATCATGGAGTTAGCTGATGGGATTATTGTTCATAAAAGTGATGGTGATAATGTCAGCAGGGCAAAAAGAACAGTTCGAGAGTACAAGCAAATTCTTCATTTTCTGCAACCAGCAACTCCAGGTTGGATGAGTACATCACTTGCTGTTTCGTCAATTGCGAAAACCGGCTTACAGGAAACTTGGGAAATGATTTGTAAATTTGAAGATACTGTAAAGTCTAAAGGCTTTTGGAATCAACGTAGAGTTGAACAAACAAAGGATTGGTTCCACTCAATGATTACCGACCATTTAATTGAATCATTTTACCGTAATCAGGAAACAAAACAACTTTTACATTCAATTGAAGATGCTATTTTACACGGTGAAATGACGGTTACACAAGGCGTGAATAAAGTTTTTGAAAAAGATGAAAAATTTACTCCGTTAGAGTAAGCCTTTTATACTTAATATCGTTTCTAAATGTGATAAAATATGAATGTAAAAGGAGTGGAGATAAATGAATATGGATTACGATTTATTTATGCAAGAAATAACAAGAACAGCACGTTCTGAAATGGAAGCAGCTGGATATGAACAATTACGTACACCTGAGGAAGTGGAAGCAGCATTTGCACGCCCAGGTACTACTTTAGTAATGGTTAACTCTGTATGTGGTTGTGCTGGAGGGATTGCACGTCCTGCAGCTACTCATGCAGTTCATTATGATAAAAGACCAGACCACTTAGTAACAGTATTTGCTGGACAAGACAAAGAAGCTACTGCAGCTGCTCGTTATTTGTTCGGTGAAGATCATATCCCATCATCACCATCTTTCGTATTATTAAAAGATGGAAAAGTTGTTGCAGATATTGGACGCCATGAAATTGAAGGTCACGATCCGATGTCAGTAATTACAAACTTACAAGCAAACTTTGAAGAGTATTGCGAAGAAGTGTAATAAAGCATTGTCCTTAAGTAGTTCTTTACTTAAGGACATTTCTTCATTTTAAGGCAAGAGTACATACAAGTTTCACTACAAGAGGGGGCTTTGCTATAAAACCTTTTCGAATCGGCTATCGTACTATTAAAACGGCAGTTGGAGTTGCATTATCCATTGCAATTGCTCAATTCTTTGGGTTACAATTCTTTTCTTCTGCAGGTATCCTTACGATCCTTTGTATTCAAACGACAAAAAAGAAATCTTTACATGCAGTGTATACCCGTTTAGTAGCGAGTTTATTGGGAATGTTATACTCCTTTATTGCTTTTGAGACCTTTGGTTACCATCCATTAGTTCTTATCTTTATGATTTTAATTTTTATACCATCAATCGTTTCGATTGGTGTTGCTCCTGGTTTTGTATCCAGTGCAGTAATAATGATGCACATTTATTCCGAGGCGAATTTTACACTTTCATTATTGTATAATGAGCTTGCACTTATGGCTGTAGGATTCGGTGTAGCACTGTTAGTGAATATGTATATGGGAGACACACAAAAACGATTGGACCATTACCGTATTCAATTAGAGGACTTATACCGCAAAATATTTTCAGAAATTGTGAAATATTTGGAAAATGGAGATACAACTTGGGATGGTAAAGAGTTAATAGAAGCAGAGAAACTGTTGAATAAGGCGAAATCCTTAGCGTTTATTGATGTAGAAAATCATATAACACGTAAGGAAAATGAATTCTATCTTTATTTTGATATGCGTGAGAGACAGCTTGAAATAATTGAAAGAGTACTTCCAAAGATTACAACATTGCCTGTAATGGTACAGCAAACTAAATTGGTTGCGGACTTTATGGATGAGTTAAGTAAAAATGTCCATTCGGGAAATACTGCGCGTACTTTTAGAGATAAACTTGATATTGTTAAAAAGGAGTTTGCAGAAATGCCGCTACCAGAATCGCACGAAAAATTTCTTGCTATGGCTTCTCTGTATCAATTTATAGAAGAAATGGATGAATATCTAGCAATCAAGCAGACATTTAAAGGATTGAATAAAAAAGAATAAAGCGATTACTAGAGTCGCAATCGCTTTATGTTCTAATTAGTTAAACATAGCTAGTCCAAATGCAAATGTTGATATTACCATAATGGCAATCATAATATAAACTACTACTTTTTGAATCTTCTTATTACTCATAGAAACAATCGCTCCTTATATTATTATAGATAGTTTATCAAATCTGAAAAAATTCTCAAGTGCGTAGCGCGAATCTTTTAAATTCGGTACAATAGAGATGTACTATAACAGAAGGGGTGTTATAATGGAGAAAATAGATCATATCGGAATTGCTGTTAATAATTTAGAAGACAAAATTACATATTACACTGAAACACTAGGTTTAAAGCTTTTAAGAATAGAAGAAGTACCTTCTCAAAATGTACGAGTAGCATTTTTAGATGCGGGTAATGTTCACATTGAATTACTTGAGCCACTAAGTGAAGATGGTGCTATTTATAACCACATTCAAAAGCGCGGCGAAGGAATTCAACATGTTGCTTTCAAAGTGGGGAACATAGAAGAAAAAATGTCAGAATTAAAAGAAAAAGGAGTTCGTATCCTTTCAGAGCAACCAGTTCCAGGTGCAGGAGGCTCTAAAGCAGCGTTTATTCATCCGAAAGATTCTTTCGGTGTTTTATATGAATTATACGAAAAAAGTGGCAAAGGGGAATAATCTAATGGATATGTTCGATAAAATAAATGAATTATACGATCGTAAACGAGAGATTGAACTTGGTGGTGGAGATAAAAGAATTGAAAAGCAACATGAAAAAGGAAAGTTAACAGCTCGAGAAAGAATTGATTTATTACTTGATGCTGGAACATTTGTTGAAATCAATCCATTCATTACACACAGAACAACTGACTTTGGTATGGACAAGCTAAATGGACCCGGTGATGGAGTAGTAACTGGTTTTGGTAAAATTAATGGACGAAACGTTTATCTATTTGCCCAAGATTTTACTGTGTTTGGTGGAGCATTAGGGGAAATGCATGCTAAGAAAATTGCAGCTGTAATGGACTTAGCTGCAAAAAATGGTACACCTTTTATCGGTATTAATGATTCAGGCGGCGCACGTATTCAAGAAGGCGTATTGTCATTAGATGGATACGGCCATATCTTCTACAGAAATTCAATTTATTCAGGCGTAATTCCACAAATTTCGGTTATTATGGGACCTTCAGCTGGTGGAGCAGTATATTCTCCAGCAATTACAGATTTTATTTTAATGGTTGATAAAACATCACAAATGTTTATTACAGGTCCAAAAGTAATTGAAACAGTTACAGGAGAAAAAATATCTTCTGAAGATTTAGGTGGTTCTAAAGTTCATAATTCTATTAGTGGAAATGCCCATTTCCGTGCACCTAACGAAGAAGAATCTATTAAACAAATCCAAAGATTACTAAGTTATTTACCACAAAATAACAAAGAAAAAGCACCAAAACTGCCACGTCCAGAAGGCGATGATTATCGTCCAGATATTATTGACTGTGTACCAATTGAGCCGACGAAGCCATACGACGTTCGTAAAGTGGTTGAACAAGTTGTGGATGAAGGTTCCTTTATGGAAGTTCACTCTGAGTTTGCTAAGAACGTAGTAGTTGGTTTTGCTAGAATTGCTGGAGAATCAGTAGGATTAGTTTGTAACCAACCAAAAGCATTAGCAGGTGGTTTAGATATTGATTCTTCGGATAAGGCTGCTCGCTTCATTCGTACATGTGATGCTTACAATATTCCGATTATTACATTTGAAGATGTATCTGGATTCTTCCCAGGTGTAAAACAAGAGCATGGTGGAATCATTCGTCATGGTGCGAAAATTTTATATGCATATTCTGAAGCAACTGTACCAAAAATCACTGTAATTTTACGTAAAGCATACGGTGGAGCATATGTTGCGCTAAACTCTAAAGCAATTGGTGCTGACTTAGTATTTGCATGGCCGAATGCTGAGATTGCGGTAATGGGTGCTGCTGGTGCTGCAAATATCATCTTTGCTAATGAAATCGCAAACTCACCTGATCCAGAAGCGACACGTGCTGCTAAAATTGAAGAATATAAAGAAAAATTCGCAAATCCATATGTAGCAGCTTCGCGCGGTATGGTGGATGATGTTATTGACCCACGTGATACGCGAATTAAACTAATTCAAGCACTTGATATGTTATCCAACAAAGAAGAATCAAGACCTGCGAAAAAACACGGAAATATTCCTCTATAGTTATTAAAATAATAAGAGCCAAGAATAAAACTAAACATTTATTCTTGGCATTTTTATGCAATTAAATAGTAATTTAGAGAAGAAAGATCAACAAATTGATCAGAAACTAAGCGAAATTAACAATAAGAAAAACTTAATTCTAGGTGTGAATTAGTAATGTATGATTGTTTTCCCAATTCTCAAAGCGTAAAATAGAAGGCAAATAGCAAAAATAAGGGAGTTTTTTACATGAATAGCCGTTTAGTAAATGAATTTTTAGAATTAGTACAAATTGATTCAGAAACAAAACATGAAGAACTTATTGCACCAATTCTAGTGGGAAAATTAGAAGAGATGGGTTTTGAAGTATACCAAGATGATGCACATACAAGAAATGGCCATGGAGCAGGTAATATCATTGCTACATTAAATGGCACTCTTGATGTTGAACCAATTTATTTTACAGTTCATATGGACACAGTTGTACCAGGTGTTGGTATTAAACCAGAAATACGAGAAGACGGATATATTTACTCTGATGGAACAACAATTTTAGGGGCTGACGATAAAGCAGGGATTGCGGCATTATTTGAAATGGCAAAACGTTTAAAAGAACAAAATATAGAGCATGGCACAATTCAATTCATTATAACAGCAGGTGAAGAGTCTGGATTAGCAGGTGCAAAAGAGCTTGAACGAGAAAAAATCATTGCGAAATACGGCTTTGCAGTTGATAGTGATGGAAAAGTAGGTGGAATTGTTACAGGTGCACCTTATCAAGCTAAACTAAACGTAAAAATTCTTGGTAAAACAGCTCATGCAGGTGTTGCCCCTGAAAAAGGAATATCTGCTATTACCCTAGCTTCAAAAGCAATCGCAAAAATGAAATTAGGTAGAATCGATGAAGAAACTACAGCAAATATTGGCCGTTTTGAAGGTGGGAAAGCTACAAATATTGTATGCGATGAAGTAAATATTTTAGCTGAAGCACGATCTATTAATGAAGAAAAACTAAATGCTCAAACACAACATATGAAAGAAACATTTGAAACGGTAGCAAAGGAAAATGGTGGACGAGCAGAAGTCGAAGTGAAAATTATGTATCCAGGATTTTCAGTAACTGAAGAAGATAAAGTCGTTCAAATTGCAATGGAAGCTGTAAAAAATATTGGTAGAGAACCTAACTTAGGTGTATCAGGTGGAGGTAGTGATGCGAACATTATTTCCGGCTTTGGAATTCCTACAGTTAACTTATCAGTTGGGTATGAGGAAATTCATACAACAAATGAACGTATGCCAATTGAGGAATTAGAAAAACTTGCAGACCTATTAGTTGAAATAGTAAAAAGTGCTGCTAAATAAAAGTTGAGGTGTTAACCAAATGTCATTTGAAAAATCGATCATTTTTCGTTGTCGAACGGAAGAATATGCAGTACCAGTTAATCAGGTTGTATCCATTGAAAAAATAGAACGAATCACACCTGTGCCACATTTACCGAATTACTTAATTGGATTTACTCGTGTTCGTGGTGAACTTATTCCTGTTTTAGATTTCGGCATCATTTTATATAATCAAACGAGTTCAAGTAGCACATCAAAAATGATTGTACTTAATACTGAAGTTGTTAACTATGGTTTAGTTGTTGATGAAGCAAAGGAAATACTAAATTTCGCACCTAATGAGCTAACGGAAATGGGATTAGTCAATTACGCTAAAACTCAATATTTTGCAGCCATTGCGAATTTAGAAAATCGAATGATTACTTGTGTAGAGCCGAAAATTTTAGTAAATTCTTTAGAAGGAATTCGTGAAATTATCGAGTATTTAAGAAGTTTACTTGAAAATGAAAATGAAATAAATGCCTAAAACAAAACTAGAAATGACCATCAGTATTGGTCATTTCTAGTTTTTCTTTTATAATAATGGTAAGTAGTGAAATATATCCCAAATTTAATAAGAGGTGATGATTTTGAATAATCCATATCGGCCAATTTTAAATCTACCTAAAACGAGAATAGAAAGAATCTGGAATTATATTGGTGGAGGCATTTTTCTTTTATCCTTAATTTATGCGGCAGTTAGTTGGGGAACATTACCTGACAAAATTCCAGGGCATTTTAATGGATTAGGAGAAGTCGACCGGTGGGGTTCAAAATACGAAATAATTATTTTACCAATCATCGGAGGATTTATTTTTGTATTAATGACGCTATTCGAAAAAGCACCTCATATGCATAATTACCCAAAACGTTTAAATGAAAGCAATGTAAAACAATTTTATTTAAATAGTAGATTAATGCTTAATATGACAAAGAATGTTTGTCTCGTTATTTTTGCATTACTAATTGTACAAATAATTCGAGTTGCAAAAGGTGAGATTGATTCTCTTGGTGGGTGGTTTCTTCCAGTATTCATCGTATTGGTAACTTTTCCTATTATTATCGGGATTTATAGACAATCAAAAATTAAATAATACTTAAATATTATGGAGTGATTGTACGTGGGAAATTGGTTTTATGTATTTTTAGGTGGGATGACAGGAGCTACCTTGCGTTTCTTTGTACAATCGCTTTTTTCTTCGTTTACTATGCTTTGGATTGTCAATGTAGTTGGAAGCTTTCTATTAGGCTATATTAACGGGGTTTTTAGTAGAAAGAAAAATGATGCATGGAAACTTTTTTTAACGACCGGAATGTTAGGTGCATTTACTACCTTTTCTACCTTTTCCGAGGGTTTTTTTCGCTTATTAAGGGAGAGTTTAGTTGAAGGGTTGTTGTTTGGGGTAGGAATGACAGTTTGTTGTGTAATTTCTGCATGGATTGGTTTTCGAATAGTTCGAGGTGAAGATTGATGGAATGGATGATGGTAGCATTAGGGGGAGGTGTTGGAGCCACCCTTAGATATAGTGTCATCAAACTTAGTACCAGACTAAATTATCCAACTTATTATGCAACAGTTATTGTTAATTTACTGGGATCTTTTTTGTTAGGACTCGTTTTACAAATGAATATTTCCGACATATACATAGCATTTTTCGCTATTGGAATACTAGGAGCATTTACTACCTTTTCAACCTTTGCCTTCGATTTATTTCAATTATTAAATGATCGAAAATTAAAGAAATCAGCTTTATATTTAATCAGTAACTTGCTAGGTGGACTACTATTATTCGCCGTAGGTTACACGATTTAAGAACAGTACATTTTTTGTGATGTACTGTTCTTTTATTATTCGTTTGACTTTTTTAAATTACTTAAATATACTTAGTTACAAAAGGTAACTTATAATATAGGAGGACTTTCAAATGTCAAATTTTGAAATTGGAGTCTATACTTTAGCTGACATCGGACCTAATCCAATAACAGGTTCTAAAATTAGTGCTGAAGAAAGAGTAAAAGAAATCATTGAAGCAGCAATGCTTGCTGATGAAGCTGGACTTGATATTTTCGGAGTTGGAGAACATCACCGTCTAGATTATGCGGTTTCATCTCCAGCAGTGATGTTAGCAGCTATTGCAATGGTTACAAAAAATATTCGCTTAACAAGTACTACTTCAGTGTTGAGTACGTTGGATCCAGTTCGGTTATTTGAAGATTTTGCTCAATTGGATCTTATTTCTGGTGGAAGAGCAGAAGTTTTAGCGGGTAGAGGTGCTTTTATCGAATCGTTTCCACTATTCGGTTATGACTTAAATGATTATAATGAATTGTTTGAAGAACACTTGGAATTATTTCAACAATTAAATGAAAATGAATTTGTTACTTGGGAAGGGAAATTCCGTTCTGCCCTTAACAATGCACAAATTGCACCTCGTCCTGTTCAAGATGAGCTTCCGTTATGGATTGGCGTAGGGGGGACATATGAAAGTGCGTTACGTGCTGGACGTTTAGGTGTCGGAATGGCACTAGCGATTTTAGGAGGAGAACCAGAACGTTTTAAATTTTTAGTCGATGGTTATCATGAAGCAGCTAAAGAAGCAGGTCATTCAAAGGATAAATTAAAAATTGGAGTAACTGGACATACCTACATCGCAGATTCCCTAGAACAAGCGAGAGAAGAATTTTTCCCATATTACTCAAACTATTGGACTTATGTAAATAAACAAAGAGGTATGGGGTTTAGAATGACTAAAGAAGGATTTGAAGGGATGACTTCTCCGAAAAGTGCACTATTTGTTGGGGGGCCTGATGAAATTATCGAAAAAATACTTCATCAACATGAGTTATTTGGCCATACAAGATTTTTAGCACAAGTAGATATCGGGGGATTACCTTACCGTGATATTGCTAGAACGATCGAACTTTTAGCAACTAAAGTAGCACCAGTAATAAGAAAAGAATTAAATAAATAATAAAATGGCAACTTTAACTTCGGTGGAGTTGCCATTTTTATCGTTTACTCGATTTGTTCAATTCTAATCACGTGCGTAATTTGTGCGGGATAAGGTTCCAACACAATTCCATCATAGACAACACGTATTTGAGATCCTTTTTGTAAATCAGCTATATTAATTTTTTCAGAATAGATATTGTACACGCTGTCGATGTTATTAAAAGCAACGATAAATTCCCCACGATGATTAATATCGTTTTCAGGTATTCCTTCTAAATGCAAGGTGTTATTTTCATTACTTAACACATTAGCGTAGAACATTTCAACAAAGTCTGGTGTAGCATTATGATTACCTAATAAATAACCTATCGTGAATGATAGGATAATTGCCAATAAAGCAATGATTGTGGAAAACCATTTATTTATTTTCATGAAAATTTTCCTTTCCTTTGAAGAAAATAGTATTATAAACTAGTATATTATTAAATGAATCTTTTAGAGGTTGAAAAAATGAATTATGCAATTAGAGAACAATTACTTGAAGAAGTAGATGAAAAATACAAAAATTTCCAATATACACTCATTCCTAATACGACCAATATTCTCGGTGTCCGATTACCGATACTTAGGAGAATGGCAAAAGAAATTGCAAAAGGAAATTGGCAGGACTTTTTAAGAAATAGTCATGAAGACTATTTTGAAGAACTAATGTTAAAAGGGATTGTTATTGGATATGTGAAACTTGGAATAGATGAAAAACTTAAATGGGTTGAATGGTTTGTTCCAAAAATTTCGAACTGGTCGATTTGCGATAGCTTTTGTTCAAGTTTAAAAATTACAGAGAAGGATCGAAAAAAAGTATGGGACTTTTTAATGCCATACTTAAATTCGACTAATGAGTATGAAGTACGATTTGGAATTGTCATGTTATTAAACTATTTTATTGAAAAAGAATATATTGTGATGGTTCTTCGACTATTTAATAGTATTAAACACGATGGATATTATGTAAAAATGGCAATTGCTTGGGCTATTTCATTCTGTTTTATCCATTTTCCAAGTAAGACGATGAAATTTTTATATAATAACGATTTAGATGATTTTACTTATAATAAAGCTTTACAAAAAATTATTGAATCAAATCGAATTGAACCTGAAACGAAAGAGCAAATCCGAGAAATGAAAAGAAAGGCTAAGTAATTATCTTTTATATTGGATATTTTCTATTTGCAGAAGCTTTTCTTTAATATGAAGTCCACCACTGTAGCCTGTTAAAGAGCCGTCTTTTCCTAGGACGCGGTGACATGGGACAATAACTGCTATGGGATTTGCTCCTATGGCAGTCCCTACAGCACGTACTGCTTTCGGATTTCCAATGGAATGCGCAATATCTGAATAACATTTGGTTTCGCCATAGGAAATCGTACATAATGCATTCCAAACTTTCGTTTGAAAAGGAGTACCTCTTAAATCAAACGTACTTGTGAATTCAATATTTTTGCCATCGATGTATTCTTTCAATTCAACGATAATAGATGAAAGATGTTCCTGATTTTCGAGTAAAATTCCATTGGGGATATGCTTTTTTACCCAATTTTCTAGAACGTTTAATGGCTCGTTTTGTGAACCGACATAACATAATCCTTTTTCTGTTGCAGCAATATACATAGTCCAACCATTGTAGTCAAATTTAGTATAATAAATATTTTCATTTTGTTTCATGTTGATATTCCTCCGTTATCTCTATTTTAACATGATTTTGATTTGTTTTGACTAATATCTATTAACGAATTCATATGCTTACTTGTTTGACATTTTATTAGTATAGTGTTATATTTATCTCGAATTAAAGATATTTAACTTCGAGACAGTTGCTGGGGTAAGGAGGGAATACCTTTGGACCAACAAAACAATAGACTTAAAGCATTTACCGTGTTATTGAGAGCTAGTCAATCTGTACAAGAGGCATCGAAAAGCGAACATGTAAAACAAGGTATCAATCCAACAGAATTTGCAGTTTTAGAACTGTTATTTCATAAAGGTGATCAGCCAATTCAAGCAATTGGTAAGAAAATTCTAATCGCAAGTAGTAGTATCACTTACGTAGTAGACAAATTAGAAGAAAAGCAATACGTTACGCGAAAAGCATGCCCAACTGATCGTCGTGTAACGTATGCAAGTATTACCGATGAAGGAAAAAAACTTATGGAGCAAATTTTTCCTACCCATATTGAAAAAATTGAAGAAATTTTTAATGAGTTAACGGATGAAGAGATATTGATACTCATCGACTTATTAAAAAAAGTAGATTATAACGCCAAAAAGCTTTAATGTCAATTAATAATCTAAGGATTTTTTTCGATATATCTTAAATTCAAACATTGATCTAAGTTTATCCAACCTAACAACATGAATAAATGGTTAACTAAATGGAGAAATTATGGATGTTTAGCTTTCCTAATTCCATTTATAACTGTTATTTAAAGGATTGATGTCGAGTAAAACGTAGGAACAAAATCAATTTAAGAAAAAACATAATGATGGAATTCTAGGAGAAAATAAAATGGGATTTTTTAGTAAATTATTCGGTAAAAAGCAAACATTAGTACAACAAGAAGTAAATCAACAAAAAGATGGAGGAAAAGAAATGTTAAAAATCGGTATCATTTTAGGTAGTACACGTGAAGGTCGTGTTAGCCCACAAGTTGGTGAATGGGTAAAAGGAATCGCTGACAAACGAGGAGATGCTACTTACGAAATTATTGATATCGCAGATTTCAAGTTACCATTCTTAGGTGAACCAGGTGGAGATGTTTCTGGTGTAGCAAAATGGTCAGAAAAAGTAGCTGCATGTGATGGATTTGTTTTCATCGTTTCCGAGTATAACCATAGTATTTCAGGAGCATTAAAGAACGCTCTAGACTTCCTACGTGAAGAATGGAATAACAAAGCTGCAGGTATCGTTTCTTACGGTTCGGTAGGTGGAGCACGTGCTGCAGAACACTTACGTGGAATTTTAGGTGAATTATTAGTTGCTGACGTTCGTGTACATCCTGCGCTATCTTTATTTACAGATTTCGAAAATGGTAATGTGTTCAAGCCAAAAGATGTTCAAACAAATTCTGTAAATGATATGTTAGATCAAGTAGTTGCATGGAGTGGCGCATTAAAAACAATTCGCTAATCATTCTTTTAAATCATAATTATAAATGACTCAATTAGGTAATATATTATCTATTGAGTCATTTTTTATATGTTTTTTGTTGAGGAATATAATAGGAATATTAAAACTATGTTAAAAAGGAAGTCATTATTTTCCTAACTTCCTGAATTCATGTAATATGATAGAAAGATGATTTATTGCGAGGAGTAGAGATGTATGACAGAAAAAAAGACCTCAGCTAAAAAGGAATTTGTTTCTTGGATATTTGCGATTGTATTTGGAATTGTGGTGGCATTAGTTTGCCGAGAGTATATTTTTTCTCCGGTAGTTGTAAAAGGTGCTTCAATGGTTCCAACTTATGAAAACAAAGATGTGATCATTGTGAGTAAAGTAAGTCATATCGATCGTTTTGACCATGTTGTTTTTAAAGCTCCATATGAGGATGAGTACTATATTAAACGTGTTATTGGGTTACCTGGTGACACAATTGAAATGAAAGAAGATGTACTTATTATAAACGGCGTAGAGTATAAAGAAGATTACGTCAATCGAGAAGGTGCAGTTCCATTCCAAAATCGAATTACAGAAAACTTCACATTAGAAGAAGTAACAGGTGAGAAGACAGTTCCGGAAGGGTATATTTTTGTATTAGGAGATAACCGATTAAAGAGTGCTGATAGTCGACACTATGGTTTAATTCCGATGGATTCTATCTTAGGAGAATCGAAATTAAGAATTTTCCCTTTCCAAAACATTAGACTATTTTGGTAAGGGGGAATTGAATTGATAAAAATGGAGCCATATGGGGATACAAAGAAGCCTTGCCTTCTTTTCCTTCACGGTGGCGGAGTTGGAGGTTGGATGTGGGAGGAACAAATTCAATATTTTAAAAAGGATTACTTTATTTTAGTTCCGGAACTCCCACTTACAGATCCCCGTTTTTCCATACAACAAACAGCTTTAGAGTTAAATGAACTGTTGCGGGAATTCTATGGAAATCACAAGGTTACGCTTGTAGGTTTTTCTATTGGAGCCCAAATTAGTTTAGCAATGGTTGGAAATAGTTCAAGCCAATATAATGCAGCTATGATTAATAGTGCTCTAGCAATTCCAATTCAAAATAAGGTAATGGATAGCACTTTAAAATACTCCTATCCATTAACAAGAAGTCGAATGTTTGCCAAACTACAAGCAAAAAGCATGGCGGTTCCAAAAAGACATTTTAATACTTATTATGAGCAATCTCTTGAATTCACAAAGGAAGCCTTTCTCAATATGATGAAAGAGAATATGAGTTTTCAAGTTCCAAAAACATTTTTTGAAACAAAAATTCCGATTCTATTTACGATAGGGAGTAAAGAACAGAAAATAGTAAGGCAATCCTTTGAAATCTTAAATACGAATACAGAGAATTCAAGGATCTACATATTTGAGAAAGTTGGACATAATGCGCCATTTATAGCAGCTAATGAATTTAATAGAGTACTAGAAAAATGGTTAGAAGAGGTACTATAAATGAAAAAGCAACCAAACAAATGGATGAAATACTATGCAGTAGGATTAATCTTTCTCTTTATCATTCAAAGCATACTCTTTTGGGATAGGGAGAGAGTATTGTCATATTTTAATATCATTTGCGCAATAGTCGTTATTTTTATTAGTTTTCTATTATATAAAAATAAAAACAAAGATTAATAGAGGCGATTCTTCATGATAAAAATGGAACATGTAGATGTATTACGAAACAAGAAATTTATTCTTAAAGATGTATCTTGGAAAGTCAAAAAAGGTGAGCATTGGTCTATTATTGGGTTGAATGGATCAGGGAAAACAACATTATTAAATGTGTTGAATGGGTATATTTATCCCTATAGAGGAAAGGTAAAAGTACTTGGAAAAGAGTTTGGCAAAACGAATTTACAAGAATTGAGAAAAGAAATTGGTTTAGTAAGTTCTTCTATTAAATATGAATTCCATACAAATGATAGTGTACTAGCTGTCGTATTAAGTGGGAAATTTGCTTCACTTCGATTATTTGAAGCAGTTGATAAGAAGGATGTCGAATTAGCTCGCAATTTATTGGAATTTTTACATATTCCACACTTAGAAGATGAAGATTACGGAGTTCTTTCACAAGGTGAAAAACAAAGGGTGTTAATTGCGAGGGCACTAATGGCTGAACCGAAAATTTTAGTCTTAGATGAACCGTGTAATGGTTTAGATGTTATTGCTCGGGAAGAATTATTAAAATTCATCGAAATAGTAGCAAAAAAAGAAGATGGTCCAACTATTCTTTATGTCACTCATCATATTGAGGAAGTATTACCTGTGTTTACACATTCTTTATTATTAAAAAGTGGTACGGTGTTTGCAGCCGGCGAATCGAAAGAATTATTAAATGAAGAAAGTTTATCCACATTTTTCGGCAGAACTTTATCCATTCAGGTTGAGCAAGACCGAACGTGGCTAGCACTAAAATAAGAAAAAAGACTAATGTTGAATGATTCACTTACTACATAAGTGATTTTCACATTAGTCTTTTTTGTTCATATTTAAATTGCTCGAACATAAGCTTTAATGACTTACATTTTAAATTGAACATTCATCGTTTGATTAAAAGAATGATTTAAATTATCAGGATCTGTATTTAATTGTTCACGACGTTTTAGTTCTTTACGAATTTCACTTGTCCAAACTCCATCTTCAAGTCGGTTAGCGATTTCGATTAGCGTCTCAATATCCTTGAAGGAATATTTACGAAGACCTGTTTTAGACCTTTCTGGGAAAATTAATTTGCGAGATTCATAGTAGCGTATTTGTCTTTCAGTTAAGCCCGTTAATTCACTTACGGTTCCAATTGAAATCACTTTTTTTAATTTATATGTACCGTTAGTTAATGACATATTTGAGCCTCGCTTTCTTAAAATTCTGAAAAAAGAAATAATAATTAACATTGTATATTTTTTCCTTCTTAAATACAACAGAATTCTTGTCGGAAGTGTAAAGAAAGGTAACACAAATTAAGCTAAATTTTGACAAAATTCTACATAATCCGAACATGAATAAAATTAATCGTTAAAATAATATATTTTAATAAAAAGTGTGTAAGAACATCTGACATATTTGATGTGATTTTCTATTTTCATCTTTATACTTAGTAAGAACTAGTTCAAAACTAGTAAAATACAAAAATAGATTCAGGGGGTTTGCTATGAAATTTAAAAAGTCATTAGGATTATTACTCTCAGGTGTATTAACGGTTGGTTTATTAGCAGCTTGTTCTTCAGGTACACCATCTACATCAACTGACGGCAATGGGTCAACTGATGGGAAAACTGTAATTAAAATTGCAACACAATCTCCGCTTTCTGGTGGATCTTCTGTAATTGGTGATGCAATTAAATCAGGGGCTCAAATGAAGTTAGATGAAGAAAAAGCGAAATTTGAAGCTTTAGGCTTTATCCTTCAATTAGAGCCATATGATGATCAAGGTGACCCGAAAAAAGGCGTTACAAATGCTAACTTAATGGGTGCGGATGAATCTGTATATGGTATTATTGGGCACTACAACTCTGGTGTAGCGATTCCTTCATCTGAGGTTTATGAAAAATACAATATCGCAATGGTATCTCCTGCTAATACTGCAGTTGAAGTTACTGAGCGTGGTTTAAAAACGGTTAACCGTATTGTAGCTCGTGACGATTTACAAGGCCCAGCTGGAGCAGAGTATGCTGTAAACGAATTAGGTGCGAAGAAAATCTTCGTTATTAATGACAAAACAGCTTATGGTGTAGGTATTTCAGATACATTTACACAAGCTGCAAAAGATTTAGGTGCTGAAATCGTTGGTGAAGGTTCTGTAACGATTGGTGAAAAAGATTTCAATGGAGTTATTAACCAAATCACAACTGCAAAACCTGATTTAGTATACTTCGGTGGTTTATATTCTGAAGGTGGTATTTTAATTAAACAAGCTCGTGACAAAGGGATTGATATTCCATTCATGGGTGGAGACGGAATGGACTCTTCTGGTTTAGTTGATATTGCTGGTGACGCAGTAGTTAACACATATATCACTTCAATTGCTGGTGATAGTAATGCAACTGAATCTGGTAAAAAATTCGTTGCGGATTACAAATCGAAATTCAATAAGGATCCTGAATCCTTCTCTGTTTATGCTTATGACTCAATGGGCGTATTCCTAAAAGGTTTAGAAGATGCGATTAATGCGAATGGTGGAAAACTTCCTGCTAAAGAGGATGTTGTAGCTGCAGTTCGTGCTGTAAAAGATTATGAAGGTGCACTTACAACTGTTTCATTCGATGAAAAAGGCGATAACGTAAATGCAAAAGTGTTTATCTATTCATTTGAAGAAGCTTCATATCCTCCAGTTCAAGTTGGAGAAGTAGGTCAATAAAAGCGACATTAAAATTATTAAAAAGTGTTGGGATTATTTTCTCTCAACACTTTTTATTTAAAGTAGATATGGACAAGCAATTTGTTTATAAAGAGCACTAATCGATAGCATTATTCGTAAAAAAGATACTTTTCTTTTCTCGCATCTACGAAAAGTATAAATAGGAGGGTTAGGGATGCTTCAGGATTTGTTAATCAGTTTACCGCAAGTATTAATTGATGGACTTACATTAGGCGCTGTTTATGCAGTTGTAGCTCTCGGATATACGATGGTTTATGGTATCTTACAACTTATTAACTTTGCACATGGTGAGATCTTTATGACGGGGGCCTTCATTGGGACTAGTTTATTTATTTTGCTGATGGGGATGAGTTGGTCAGCGGCAATCCCACAATTACTAATATTTATTGTTGTTATTTTAGTTACAGCTTTATTTACTGGGTTAATTGGGGTAGGTATGGAAAGGGTTGCTTATAGACCATTAAGACATGCACCTAGATTAATCCCATTAATTACGGCAATCGGTATTTCATTTATCTTACAAGATGTGATTCGTTTTATCGCGGAGCTTGCAACAGGCCGCTATATATTAACGGGACCATCTTTATTCTCTGATCAAATCACAATTGGTTTTTCACAAATTTCCGGTTTGTTTAATGATGCAAGTTTCAAAACTTCATTCCTTATCGTTTTGGTGACTGCAATTGTTTTAATGATTGCATTAGATTTCTTTGTTAATAGAACGAAGTGGGGTACTGCAATTCGTGCCGTGTCGTTAGACCGGGAAACGGCATCATTGATGTCCATTAATGTCAATAAAGTAATTTCTACTACATTTTTCGTTGGATCTGCACTTGGTGGCGCGACAGGTGTGTTATTTGCACTCCAGTACGGAACGATTGACCCTTACATCGGATTTATCTTAGGGTTAAAAGCATTTATCGCTGCTGTCTTAGGTGGTATTGGGAATATTCGTGGAGCAATGCTTGGAGGAATATTGCTAGGTTTAATGGAAATGTTTGCAGCTGCTAATCTATCGCTCCTTACAGGTGGAATATTCGGTGCAGAATATAAAGACGTATTCGCGTTTGCTATTTTAATCATCGTGCTTATTTTCAAGCCAGAAGGATTATTAGGCAAACCGACTGCAGAGAAAGTGTAGGTGACTAGCATGAAAGAGAAAATAACTTTATTTTTAGAAAATAAATGGTCACAAGTTATTTTATTTACATTATTTGTTGCAATCACATCGCTCTCATTATATTTGTCTCAAAAATCAGTAGTTGCATTTTTGTTGTTACTAGCTTCCTTACTAGTTCTTTATTATATGAAATTGAAAAATTTAACGAAGTGGTTAATAGGTGGAGGTATATTATTCATTTTACTTCCATTCGCTTCGAGTGGTGGGCCAGCATTTCAGTCATATATGGAAGTTGCAACAATGGTCGGAATCTATGTTTCGATGGCGCTTGGCTTAAACATTGTAGTAGGTATGGCAGGGTTACTTGACCTAGGTTTCGTAGCTTTCTTCGCTGTTGGAGCATATTCCTACGCAATTTTCGCCACTCCACAAGCTTCGAAATTTATGCCTTTCGGAGAATATCCACTTGGTGGAGAATCTTTTTGGATCTTTTTAATTATTGGTGGGATCTGCGCTGCAATTGCAGGTGTGCTTATAGGAGTTCCGGTTCTCCGTGTTAAAGGGGACTACTTAGCAATTGTTACTCTCGGATTCGGTGAGATTATTCGAATTGTTTTCAATAATCTCGATCGACCTGTGAACTTTACGAATGGTGCGATGGGTATTTCTTCAGTTAAACCACCATCACTTTTCGGAATAGATCTCGTTTTCCCTCACCAATTCTATTTTGTTACTTTAGTTATATTAGCTTTTACTATTTTTGCAGTGTTACGTTTTGAACATTCAAAATTAGGTAGATCATGGAAAGCAGTACGTGAAAATGAAATTGCAGCTCAAGCAATGGGAATTCCATTAGTAAAAACGAAGCTATTAGCCTTTGCACTCGGTGCTACTTTCTCGGGAATGATGGGTGTTGTATTCGCTGCAAAACAGGCATTTATTGATCCGACGAGTTTTACTTTAATGGAATCGTTTACTATTCTCGTAATGGTAGTTCTCGGCGGTATGGGAAGTGTACCTGGTGTTATTTTAGGTGCTGCTTTAGTAACAATTTTAAATTTACAAGTATTAACTGAGCTTACGAACTGGGTAAACCAGTTAAATTTAAGTGGGATGATAACGATTCCAGATGCCTTATCACCAGCTAAAATGCAAAAATTATTATTTGGTTTACTTCTTGTAATTTTCGCATTGTATAGACCTATTGGATTAATCCCTGCGAAAAACAAAAAATTTGATGAGAATAAATTAAAAACCAACTCACTTACGATGAATAACAAAAATACAGTTGTCATCAATAAAGAAAAGTAGGGGGGATCTTGATGCCAATATTAGAAGTAACAAATGTAACGAAAGAATTCGGGGGCTTAACTGCCAATAAAGATATATCAATGACTGTGGAAGAAGGTTCCATAACTGCAGTAATTGGTCCGAATGGTGCTGGAAAAACAACATTTTTCAATTTAGTTACCGGTGTTTACAAACCGACTTCAGGTGAAATTTTAGTGGAAGGAAAATCGGTAGTTGGTTTAAAGCCGGATGAAGTAGCGAAAAGAGGTATTTCGAGAACATTTCAAAACATCCGTCTATTTGGTGAAATGACAGTTTTAGAAAATGTACTCGTTGGTATGCATAAACATTTAAAAACAGGTTTATTAGGTATTTTATTAAACTTACCTAGTACTAGACATGAAGAATTAGAGGCTGAAAAAGAAGCCTATCGATTGTTAGAGTATTTCGATCTTGCTCCATTCTTAAATGAAAAGGCAAAAAATCTAAGTTATGGTGCGCAACGTAAATTAGAAATTGCTCGTGCCCTTGCTACGAAGCCGAAGCTGATTCTATTAGATGAACCTGCAGCTGGTATGAATCCGAAAGAAACAAAAGAACTGACGGACATCATTAAGTCAATGGGAAAAGAATTTAATGTGTCGATTTTATTAATCGAACATGATATGAAACTAGTTATGGAAATATCGGAGCATATTTACGTTCTAGATCATGGTGAAAAAATTGCCGAAGGAACTCCAGATGATATTAGAACAAATCCAAAAGTTATCGAAGCATATTTAGGTTCTTCTGCTGCAAAACTTGCGCAAAGGAGTGAGACGAATGCCAATTCTTGAGCTGAAAAATATTGAGACGTATTATGGCGCAATTCAAGCATTAAAAGGAATTAGTCTCGAAGTAGGTAAAGGGGAAATTGTAACTTTAATCGGAAGTAATGGAGCTGGTAAATCAACAACGCTAAAGTCCATAAGTGGTCTTGCGAAAGTGAAGAATGGTTCCATTATATATAAAGATAAAGATATTACAAATAAACCACCTCATGAAACTACACTTTTAGGGCTTGCCCATGTTCCAGAGGGCAGAAGAATTTTCTCGCAACTTACTGTGAAAGAAAATTTACAAATGGGTGCCTATTCGGTAAAAGGGAAAGATATCATCCAAGAACGGATGGAAACAGTTTTTAATTACTTTCCAAGATTAAAAGAAAGAATTAATCAAAAAGGTGGAACGATGAGTGGTGGGGAGCAACAAATGCTCGCGATTGGTCGTGCACTCATGATGCAACCTGAAGTATTAATGCTAGATGAGCCTTCTATGGGCTTAGCACCTATTATTGTAGAACAAATCTTTGAGATTATTTTGCAATTAAACTCATTAGGGATCACTGTATTATTAATTGAACAAAACGCATATCAAGCATTAAGTATTGCCCACCGTGGATACGTTATCCAAAATGGTGAAATCGTTTTATCTGGTTCTGGTGCAGAGCTAATTGAAAATGAACAAATTAAAGAGGCTTACTTGGCTTAAAATTAACAAACGACTATTGGTAACGATAGTCGTTTGTTTTTGTTTGTGATCAATTGTTGTAGGGGACTTTAAGTTTTTTCTACAATCAGTATAATTTATTGGACAAAATATTAATCGAAATATATTGCAAAAAAATAAAGCGGAACTCGAAAGTGAGCCCGCTTTTATTAATTTAATTAATATACTCGGTCGCCGTTGAAGATTGAATTTTTTACGATTACATAATCTACTGTACGAATCGCCTCTAATTTATTTCCACCTGCATAAGAAATAGATGATTGTAAATCTTGTTCCATCTCGATTAAAGTATCTTTTAAGCTACCTTTATGTTCAACCCACATTTTTTTCCCTTCGACGTTTTTCTTTTCGCCTTTTTGGAATTCAGATGCTGAACCGAAATATTCTTTATACATTTTACCATCTCTAACGACTGTTTCACCTGGAGACTCTTCATGACCTGCAAATAAAGAACCGATCATAACCATTGAAGCGCCAAATCGTATAGATTTCGCGATATCACCATGAGTACGAATACCACCATCTGCAATGATTGGTTTCGTTGCAGCTTTTGCACACCAACGTAGAGCAGCTAATTGCCAGCCACCTGTACCAAAACCAGTTTTAATTTTCGTAATACAAACTTTACCCGGTCCAATTCCGACCTTTGTTGCGTCTGCACCAGCGTTTTCTAATTCGCGTACAGCTTCTGGTGTACCTACATTTCCAGCAATAACAAAACTTTGTGGTAAATGAGTTTTAATATGTTTAATCATAGCGATTACACTGTTTGAATGCCCGTGAGCAATATCAATTGTAATAAATTCAGGAACTAAATCTTCGATCGCTAACTGCTCGATAAATTTATATTCTTCTTCTTTTACACCTACACTAATAGAAGCAATTAGTTTTCTTGCGTGCATATCTTTAATAAAATCAGCACGAGTTTCAGGGTTAAAACGGTGCATAATATAGAAGTAACCGTTTTCAGCTAATTGAATCGCAATTTTTTCATCAATGATTGTTTGCATATTCGCAGGAACTACAGGTAGTTTAAATCTATAACCGCCAAACATTACAGAAGTATCACATTCCGAACGGCTATTTACGATACATTTATTAGGAATTAGTTGAATATCTTCATAGTCAAATACGTTATCCATTAGTATACACCTCAAAAAACGAATATTTTTTAACTCAAAGGGTCAATTGTTCGCCCTTTCGTAATTTACCCTATTTCATGTACTATGTCAAAACATTTTTGATTAAAAATTTATTAATTTAGTTTGTACTTTGTAATTGAATTTATGTTTATTTATAATCTCTAACACTTTGGTAGAATTGTTAACATGAAGTTCGATTATTCTGTGTGAGGAAATGTAACGTGCAATATTTTGAAATGCATAATTATGTCTTTTTTCGATAAGAATATCAGCAAAAGGAGATGAAATTATGCCGAAGGATACCCAAAATCAGCATGTGCAAACAAGCCCACATCCAGATGGGAAACAAGAAAGTATAATAAATGATCCTACTGCTACTGCAGGTGATAAGTTAAGTGTATTTACTTACTCAACGCAAGCTACGGAATTTGGGGGAGAAAGTAGTCCTTTTCATTTCACCCCTAAGAAAGATCCGATGATGGAGAGATTTGAAAAGTTGATGAGAGGTCACAAGAAAAAATAACTATTTTTTACTGACACTCTTGCAAATAAGGCGAATACACAAGCCCTCCTAACTGCAGTTCATACACTGTTAGGAAGGGGGCTAATCGATGCAGGATAGGATAAAAGCATTAGTAGGTCAGCCAATTGGTGTTGCTTTTAAAAATGGATTGTCTGTTTCAGGTGTATTATGTGAAGCAACTGACGATGAAATCGTGCTTATGGAATATGTATACCAATCGAAATTTAGACAAAAACATTATGACTTAGATTTAATCGATGGCATTTATATGTTCCCTAGTTACTCAGTAAACATATTAAATTAACAAGGATAAGGAGGTTATGTTCATACATAAACCTTCTTTTTTTCTGGGGTAAAAAGTTCATTTGTAACAAATCCTTACATTAGATATGTTTAATCTCAAAAAGATATTTGAATTCATGGAAGAATTAGATAAAATAAAATCATAAAACGTGTTACTTTTTCTAACATTTAAAAATAACATAATGTAACATGCTTATTTATTTTAAAAAAAGAAAGGGGAAAGTTTTATGGATTTAAATGCAGTTGTTGTTCTTATGGATAATCTGTGGGTAGCAATTGGCGCAATTTTAGTTTTCTTTATGCTAGGTGGATTTATTTTATTAGAAGCAGGTTCCACAAGAATGAAAAATGCTGGTCATATTGCTGGTAAAACAATTTTCACTGCAGGAATTGGAACATTAGTATTTTGGGCAGTAGGGTATGGATTTATTTATGGTGAAGGTAATGCATTTATTGGTTTATCGAACTTTTTCTATGGCGACTATTCAGCTGCTGACGGAGGCTTAACTCCTGCTGTTGACTTTTCATTCCAAGTAATGTTTGCATTAGTTTCATTAACAATTGCATTTGGTGGTTTTGCTGAACGTGCAAAATTATCTGTATACGTTATTTTCGCTGTTGTATTCTCAGCAATTATTTATCCGATTGTAGCTCACTGGATTTGGGGCGGTGGCTGGTTAGCTGAACATGGTAAGCAAGACTTTGCTGGTTCTACAGTAGTACACTTAACTGGTGCAATGGCGGCATTAGCTGCAACAATAATCTTAAAACCACGTATTGGTAAATACAATAAAAATGGTTCATCTAATCAACTAGCTGGGCACAACCAAGTTTACACTGCTTTAGGTGTATTAATTCTTTGGGTAGGTTGGTTTGGATTTAATGGAGCTTCTACATTTGGAGTAGCTGATGGATTTTTAGGATTTGTTCTTTTAAATACTCAATTAGCTGCAGGTGCTGGTGCAATTGCTGCAATGTTTACAGTATGGGCAGTTAAAGGAAAAGCAGACGTTCCAACTACATTAAACGGAGCACTTGCAGGTTTAGTAGCAATTACAGCTTCTTGTGGATTTGTTGAACCTTGGGCGGCAGTTGTTATCGGTCTAATCGGTGGTATCATGGTCGTATTCTCTATGGACTTATTCGATAAATTAAAAATCGATGATCCAATTGCTGCATTATCAGTTCATGGTACTGTAGGGGTTTGGGGTACTTTATCTAACGGTTTATTCGCTGTTCCTGCATTATCTACTGATATTGAATGGGGGCAAGCTGGATTATTCTACGGTGGAGGTTTTGCACAACTAGGTGTTCAAGCTTTAGGTGTAGTTGCTTCAGGTGCTTTCGCATTTGTCGTTTCATTCATCGTATTAAAAGTATTAGATAAAATTATCGGTCTACGTGTTTCTGAAGAGGAAGAAATTATGGGTCTAGATATTAGTGAACACGGAAGTTACGGATATCCAGAGCACATGACTTTAGAAGAAACAAAAGTAACAACTGCTGCAACTGTGGAAAAATAATTCCACTAAAAATATGAATTTACCATTAGTTTAATAGAAGTGAGAAAAGCCACTGTTTCAATTATGAAATGTCCTTTATGTAAAGTAAAGGATCAGTGTTAATTGATGCAGGCGGCTTTTTGCCTAGTATAAAATATTAGTTGAAAACATTTTTTATATAAGTGTTTATAATTCTTCATTTAATAGAGGAAGTGGATCATGGAAACATATGAATCTATTAAGCAATGGAAAGACTGTAATATTTCATCACATATAGAAAACAATTTCTCCCTTAATAAATTTCATGATCAAGTAATGTTAAAAGTATTGGAAGTGGCAAAAGGTAAAATGAACCATAGCCCCCCTTGTGAATTTTCATGGTTTATAACAGGGAGTGGTGGGCGGCTTGAACAAGGGCTAATTAGTGATCAAGATCACGGAATTATTTATGAAAACTCAAGTTTAGAAAATGATTCCTATTTTAAAGCATTAGGCGAGGAACTATGTTTTGGTCTTGATTTTGTAGGTTATCCATATTGCAAAGGACAAATTATGCCCTCAAATTCGCTCTGGTGTATATCATTTGCTCAATGGGAAAAACAAATAATGGATTGGCTGGAAGATGAAAGTTGGGAAGCGATCCGCTATTTACAAATCTTCTTTGACGCAAGAGTCCTTCACGGAAATTCCAATTATGTTTATGATTTAAAATCAATTATTTTTCAATATGAGAGAAACCATAGCAACCTATTAATTCGATTTGTAGCCAATATGAAGCATGCTAGAAATGTTATTGGTCCAATGGGTCAAATTATTGTTGAGCAACATGGTATCTATCAAGGCCATGTGAATCTGAAGTATGCTGCATTCACTCCATATGTAAATTCGATTCGATTTTTATCAATAAAAGAGGGAATCTATGAATCGAGTACTTTAGAGCGAATCGCACGATTAAATCAATTGGAAGAATATAAGTTATTACTACACAACAGTGAAAGAAATTTTCAAAAATTAATCCATTATCGGAATATGTTAATCGAAGCATTAGACTATGAAAACTCCCATTATTTAAAAATAAATAATCTATCAAAAGAACAACGGAAAGAAATAAAAGCAATATTAAAAGATGGAAAGAAAATACGCGATAAAGTGATTTCTTCTATTATAAATTGATTGATAATTTTCTTTCATAGTATTCTTTCATGAAAGTTCAAAATTGTACAATTAACAAATCAATACAAAAGGGTGTTATTCATGGCGTTTGAACCATTTATGCAATTATTTAGAGGGATACAATCGAGGCGAAATGCTGGTGGAATAAATGATGTTCAAAATTTACATCAAGTTGCTTACCTAAGACATTTACAAAAGGAAATAGTAAAAGAAGATGTCATGAATATCAATTTAAATGAGCTAAATGTTGTAGTGTTTGACATAGAAACAACGGGGTTTTCACCCGAAAAAGGAGATGTAATACTGTCAATCGGTGCGGTGAAAATGTGCGGAAAAGAAATCCAAGAAGATGGAACGTTTTATTCGCTTGTATATTTCGATCAAGATGTGCCAGATGAAATTGTAAAGTTAACTGGTATAACAAATGAGCAAGTCATTAATGCTCCAAAAATTTCAGACGTACTCATCGAATTTTATCAATTTGTAAAAAATAGTCCATTAGTAGCTCATCATGCTAACCATGAAAGAAGCTTTATGAGCTACTATAGTAATAAGATTTTAAAAACACCTTTCAAACACCGTATTATTGATACGTCGTTCATTTATAAAGTAGTTGATCCGACTATGAAAATGGCTACTTTAGACCAATTGTGTATGGAGCAAAATATTCTGATTGAAAATCGCCATCACGCTTTAGGTGATGCAATAATGACGGCGAAACTTTGGAGCATATATATTGAGAAAGTGCGGCAAAAAGGCTGTGAGACGTTAAATGATGTATACCATCGTTTCGGGAATATGCATTAATATTATGTATAAAATAATCCAAGTGAAGACAAAAAAGAGGTAGGCTCAAAACAGTAAAAGTTTTGAGATACCTCTATTTATTCTTCAAAAATCCAACTTAGCCCAGTTGTCCCTTCACCTGCATGAACACCAATTGCCGAACTAAATGGGTAAATAATAAAGTGAACTGTTGGGAACTGATTTTGTAATTCTAATTGCCAATTGATAGCTTCTTTTTCATTATTACAATGTACAATAGCTACTTCTTTAATTGGATATTTTGACAATTGTTCTTCTAGTAGACTATTTAAATAGTTTTTCGCTTTTGTAAATGTTCGTACTTTCTTCTTCAATAGGACAAGTCCATCTTCAAAAGATAATATTAGTTTTAGTTGTAGAATATTTCCGATTACTGCTGCAACACTGGGAACACGACCACTTTTTTGAAGCTGAGTTAAACTAGCAGGTACACCGGTTAAAAATATATTTTCGGTAGTTTTTTGCAAAGTATTTACAATTGTCTCAGCGTCATAACCAGCTTGTTCTAATTCAATGCCACGTTCAATTAATTTTTTCATAGGATATGAAATAGCTTTTGAATCGATGGGATACACTTTTAAACCAGCTTGTTGTGCTGCTGTATATGAACTTTCATATGTGTTGGACAGTTTACTGGAAGTGTGTATAGCAATTGCGCAAGTATATCCTTCTGCTTTCAGATTTTTATATAAATCAATGGATTCACCTATCACAGGTTGTGATGTGGTTGGAATTTTTTTTGTATTTTTTAGCTTTTCATAAAACTCTTCTAAGGATAAATCAACTGTTTCACGGTATGCACGGTCCTCAAATATTACGACGATTGGAAGTACAAAGATATTATGGTGATCGATAAATTCCTCATCTAACATGGCAGACGTATCTGTTACCCACGCGATTTTTTCTTTCATAAAAAGTCACCTGATTTCTCGTAAATTCTTGAAAACTAATTACTGTCAATCGTGAGTTACCTCTTATATAATAGTTATCTTATGATGTTGAATTTAATTGTTAATAAGTAGGTAATTAACCAATAATAAACTTCTTCCTAATCATACTATAATTTGACTTAACTTCATTATTATTATACACTTAGTTACGAAAAGTAACTGTATAATCTGAGAACTGAAACGAATGGGTGATGTACTATGAAAAAAGATTATAAAGAAATGAAAGATTTATTAATGAATAAAATGAAAATTGTTCAATTTAAAAATAAACAAAGCATTTGTATAGTAGGACCGGTTAATCTTCCAGTAAAACAAGGTGATTTTGATGCTACTTTCCAATGGTATACTTGGTTAACTCTTGATGATATGAAATCAAAAGAAGAAGTAATTCAACTAATTGTACAGGATAACTTAGCTTCTAAACAACAGTCATCCGTATTAGTGTATGGTGATTTTTTCAATGATGACGATGCAATCGTTAGAATGCATAGTATTTGTCATACAGGCGATATATTTGGTAGTCAGCGTTGTGATTGCGGATATCAATTACACGAATCCATGAAAATGGTCAAAGAGCATGGTTGTGGAGCAATTTTCTACCTAGCAAATCATGAAGGCCGTGGAATTGGTTTATTTTCAAAATCATTGGCATACTTATTACAAGAAGAAGGCTACGATACAGTTGAAGCAAATGAAGCTTTAGGTTTTAAAGATGATATGCGTTCTTATGAGGAAGCTGTTAAAGTTTTAGAATCTTTAAGGGAAAAACCTGTTACATTAATAACGAATAATCCAAATAAATTAAAAGCTTTAAAAGAACATGGTTTACTGGCCGATAAACATATTTCGTTATGGGGCGGACTAACTGAGACAAATCGCTTTTATTTAAATACGAAAATAGAAAAATCAGGTCATATTGTTACTACTAAAATTAGTGTATAAGTAGGTGTTTTGGTTGAAGACAGATCATGATTATATGAAATTGGCATTAGATTTAGCAGCATCGGCATTAGGAAATACAAATCCGAATCCAGTAGTTGGGGCAGTGCTTGTTAAAAATGGTGTAATCGTTGGAACTGGATTACACCGAAAAGCAGGAGAACCTCATGCCGAGGTACATGCCTTTAATATGGCAGGAGATCATGCAGAAGGAGCGACTTTATACGTAACTCTTGAGCCATGTTCTCACTATGGAAAAACACCACCTTGTGCAAATTTAGTGGTGAAATCGAAAGTTGCTCGTGTAGTTGTCGCAACTAGAGACCCTAATCCTGAGGTTGCAGGTAGGGGAATTCGTTTAATTGAAGAGGCTGGTATAAAAGTTGATGTTGGTGTATTAGAAAAAGAAGCGATTCAGTTGAATGAACGTTTTATTCATAATATGTTAACAAGTCGCCCCTTTGTCATTTCAAAATTTGCTATGACGTTAGATGGGAAAATTGCTACATATAATGGACATTCTAAATGGATTACTAGTGAAGAGGCTAGGGAGCATGTTCATGAAACACGACATAAAGTGGATGCAATATTAGTTGGTATTGGGACTGTTTTAGCAGATGATCCACAGTTAACAACTCGTCTTAAAACAGGTGTAGGAAAAAATCCAATTCGCGTTATTTTAGATGGTAAGTTGCGGATTCAGATGGAGGCAAAAGTCGTTGATACGAAACTTGCTAAAACAATTGTTGTTACCTCAACAACTAATCGGGATTCCGAAAAAGTGACTTCACTTCAAGAGCAGGGAGTTAATGTAGTTTTTGTTGATCAAAATGAAAATGGTCTTGATTTAGAACAAATGTTAGATGAACTATATAAACTTGGCATTACTGATGTATTAGTCGAAGGTGGAGGAGAAGTGAATGCTTCTTTCCTAAGAACAGGATTGATTAATAAATTTCTAGTTTATATTGCACCTAAAGTACTTGGTGGTAAAAATTCTAAGACGCCATTTTTAGGTCAAGATTTACAGTCAATGGATGAAGCGGTTGAGCTAGAATTTGAATCCTATCAACAAATCGGACAAGACTTATTCGTAGTAGCTTATCCAAGAAAAGGTGAATAAAGTGAGTTATCAAACTGATGTATGTATTGTTGGCGCTGGACCTGGTGGTGCACTACTTGCATATTTGTTAGCTAAACAACATGTATCTGTCATTTTAATTGAACGTCATCAAAAAATTGCAAAGGCATTTCGTGGCGAACATTTAAATGAAGAAGGCGAAGCGATTTTAAAAAAGCATAATTTATTTTCAAAGATTGAAAAATTAGGAATGCTCCCAATGGAATCTTTGGAATACTGGGAAAATGGAAAGCTACTTAAGAAGATACTTCCTGACCCTCAAGTAGGACACTTAGGAATCCATGTTCCACAGGCGCATCTTTTAAAAGTAATTATCGAAGAGGCAAAGAAATATCCAAACTTTACATTAATGACGAATACGAAAGTGGTTGACTTACTTATTAATGATGAAAAGAGAATTTACGGTGTTCAAGCGATGTGTGAAGGGAAAGAGATTACCATTGAAAGCCGTTTAACTGTTGGTGCAGATGGACGCTATTCTACCGTAAGACAGAAAGCAGGAATAGAAGTAACAAAACGTAAGCATGGATATGATTTATTATGGGCAAGAATTCCTGCTCCAGATGGTTGGGAACCTTCAATAAAAATGGCTTTAATTGATGGCTATCAGCTTTCTTTATTTACTCAAGCTATGGGCTATGTACAAATTGGGTGGAATATTGAAGAAGGATCTTTCCCTAACCTTAGGAAACAACCATTTAATACATTTATCGAAAAACTAATTAAAGCATTTCCTATGTTAGAAGAGTCAGTTAATGATTCTATACAATCGTGGAACGACTTTGTTTTACTTGATGTTCATAGTAATTTTAGTGAGCATTGGGGTGGTAACGGTGTTGCATTTTTAGGTGATGCAGTCCATACAATGACACCAACAGGAGCTTTTGGTTTAAATAGTGCGATGAAAGATGCTGACTGTTTAGCGCAAATTATCACACCAGATGAGATCAATAGACTAGATTTAATGCAATGCGAGTCAGAACGAAAAAGAGAAATTGAAAAGCTTCAAGCGATTCAAATCGAAAAAGAAAAAAACTTTGCGACACAATTTGTTATATATTCATAACATAAAGGTAGGTACATCGTGAGATTTGGCTTTGATATTGACGATACGTTAATTAATTTACGTGAACATGCATTTCATATTTACAATAAAAAACTAAACCGAGAAGTAGGAATCGAAGTTTTTCGGGAGTTAAAAACTGTTGAAATACACGAAGCCTTTGGAATGGATAAAACTGAGGGTGGGAAAATGTGGACAAGCTTGTTAGAAGAGATTTATTTTACAGATTGCCCTGCTTTTGAAGGTGCTATCGAGTTCTTAAATAATTTACAAGCAAATGGTCATGAAATTTTCTATATTACTTCTCGACCAAAAGGATATTGCCCACGTACGAAAGAGTGGGTTAAAAATCTTGGATTCCCGGTGAATGATGAACATTTCTTTTGTGGTATGCAAGATCATGAAAAAATATCGATCATAAAAGATTTAAATTTAGATTATTATTTCGATGATAAGCCGGCTGTGTTAGAAACATTAAAGGATATCCCAACGAAAATATTCGTAAAAGATCAGTCGTACAATCAACATATTGTAATTCCAAGAGTGAAAGAATGGACTAATTTTCACCTAGAATAAGAAAAAGCGAGCTTATATGCTCGCTTTCCTATTGTTTACGCGTATTGTGGAAGTAATTTTGCTCCCATTAAGCGGTTGCGTACAACAACACCTAACCATGCCGCAGCAACAGCTTTTATAATACCTACAATGATAAACGGATAAACGCCGCCCATAAATGCAGCTTCCCAAGTAATACTTAACGCGATCTTTAACCAAACAGTACCAAATGCTAATGTAATACACATACCAATTAAATTCGAAATAATTGCATGAACATATGTGTAACCAAACTTATCCATGTACAATCCTTGGATAAATGCTTGTGCAAGGAAACCGATAATGTATCCTCCAGTTGCTCCTACAAGTACTGCTAATCCTCCTGACATACCTGAAAAGACAGGCATACCTACTGCTCCAAGAAGAATATAGACTAAAACAGCCATTGATCCATATTTTGTTCCTAAAATTGTAACGACTAATCCAACAGCTAATGTTTGACCTGTAATTGGAACCCCCATCGGTAATGGAATCGATATTTGGGCAAGTACTGCAATTATTGCAGCTGCAAAAGCTGTAATTACATACATTTGTGTTTTTGTTTTCATATAAACGCTCCTTTGTGTTAACTAAAAAATAAAATAGGTTTACAAAAATGAGATTATTATAGTTTCATATTTTTGTCAACAATATATTTTTTCATCGAATCCTTTGGAAATTGAATTCTCAATTATGTTGATGTTTATTGTTCAGAAGCATGTTTATGTCAATGCACGCACATTTCCTGATTAATTATGATAAAATTTTTTATGAAAAAGAAGCTAAAGGAGGTGGAAATAATGGGGGCAGCGCGGATTATCTTTCACGTTGATATGAATAGTTTTTATGCCTCGGTAGAACAAGCTTATAATCCTGAATTAAAAGGAAAAGCTCTTGCAATTGCAGGGAATCCGAAAGAAAGACGTGGAATTATCGTAACAAGTTCCTATGAAGCAAGAGCAAAGGGAATTTATACAACGATGAATGTTGGGGAAGCTGTTAGAAAATGTCCTGAACTCATTATTCTTCCACCAGACTTTCCAAAATATCGAACTGCTTCAAAAGCGATGTTTACCATTTTGAGAGAGTATACAGAAATTGTTGAGCCGGTATCTATTGATGAAGGTTATATTGATATTTCGGAACTTTCAAAGAAACGCCATCCTCTTGAAATAGCAAAAGAAATTCAACTGCGTATTTTACATGAGTTAGATTTACCTTGTTCAATAGGTATAGGACCAAATAAATTTCTTGCGAAAACAGCTTCCGATATGAAAAAACCTATGGGGATCACTGTTTTAAGAAAAAGGGATGTGCAAGCTAAACTTTGGCCACTTCCGGTGATTGAGATGCATGGTATAGGTGAGAGTACATCCAAAAAATTAGCTTCTTTGAACATTCATACTATTGGTGATCTTGCTAAAGCAAATGAAGGGCTTTTAAAACAGGAGCTTGGAAAAAATGGAGTTCGATTACGTGAACGAGCTAATGGAGAAGATAAACGTATAGTTGACCCGGAATCCATCTATGAAACGAAAAGTGTTGGAAATTCAACGACATTGCCTTATGATGAAACAGATTTTGATAAACTAGAAGAGACCTTTGAAAAGCTTGCAAATAAGGTTGCAGAGAGACTCGCTGTGAAGAAACTTTGTGGTACGACTGTTAGTATACAAATACGAGATGCTGACTGGCACAATCATTCTCGAAGCAAATCATTACAAAATCCAATTCATTTAAAAACGGATATTTTTGATGAGGCTATGAAATTATTTACGAAAGCTTGGGATGGAGCACCAATTCGCTTACTTGGAATCACTGTTTCGAATGTACAAGACATACAAAATAGTGCAGTCCAATTATCCTTTGATAACTTTGAAAAATATGCAAAAGACGAACCAATTTATGAATTAATAGATGAAATTGAGAAAAAATATGGAAAAGGATTCCTCCAAAAAGGAATCACCATCGACAAAAAATCAACTTATGCCTCAAAAACAAGTTTTAGTAAGGATTTTCTAGAAGATTTAAAAGATTAACGAAACGTAAATAAAATGTAAATGTGGTGTTGACATGCAAATACAATTTTTAGGAACTGGTGCGGGTATGCCTTCCAAATTAAGAAATACAAGTGCTCTCGCATTAAAATTATTAGAAGAACGGGGAACACTTTGGTTGTTTGATTGTGGAGAAGCAACACAGCACCAAATATTACACACATCCATCCGTCCAAGAAAAATAGAAAAAATTTTTATTACCCATTTACATGGTGATCATATATTCGGACTGCCAGGACTATTAAGTTCAAGGTCCTTCTTAGGTGGGGAAGATACATTAACTATATATGGTCCAAAGGGATTAAAAGAATGGCTACAATTCTCCTTTGACGTATCAAATACTCACATTACATACCCAATAGAGTTTGTGGAAATACAAGAAGGTGTCATTTTTGAGGATGATCAATTTATTGTATTTGCTTTAGAACTCGAGCATGTGATTCAATGCTACGGTTTTCGAGTTGAGCAAAAGCCATTACCAGGTGAATTATTAATTGAAAAAGCAAGAGAACTTGGAGTTCCAAAAGGCCCACTACTTGGAAAATTAAAAAATGGCGAAGACATCACATTAGAAAATGGGACTGTAGTGTTAAGTAACGATGTAACATCGCCTCCTAAAAAAGGATTTATTGTGACCGTATTAGGTGATACAAGGTTTTGTGAAAATGCCAAATTACTAAGCGAAAACGCAGATGTTGTTATACATGAAGCGACATTTGATCATTCAACATCATCCCATGCAGCAAACTATGGTCACTCAACCAATGTTGAAGCTGCGAAAATTGCAAAAGAGGCAAATGCCAGTAATTTATTAATAAATCATATTAGTGCCCGTTTCCTACCATCTGATATTCATCAGTTGTTAGTGGAAGCAAAAGAGATTTTTCCGAATAGCTATATCGTAAATGACTTTGACCAATTTAATTGGAAAGGGCAACAGTTACTAAAAGAAGAATCATAAAAAGAAGTGTCTTGGGAGTTAGTCTTTCAAGATGCTTTTTTGTTTTACGTGGGGGGTGTGCGGAATTTGAGGCTTTATGTGCGAATTTGGCAAGAATATGTGCGGGTTCGGAAGAAATTTGTGCGGCTTTTCCAAATTTATGTGCGACTCCTGATTTATCAAAAGCTTAAACTGATATATGATAGACGTTAATATATCCCCTGACCGGCATTAAATAGAAAAAATAGATTCAACGAGTATTTTTATATTACAATAGAGAAACAAGGGGAGGGGTACGAATGAATGAACCAAAAATCAATCCTGCAGTATTAAGATTACTTGTCATTTTTCCAAATGTACTAAGTTATCTTCTACTATTTGGCATTATCGTATATATATTGACGAACTATAATGGGTTATCGGCAGCTAATGCATTAAGTGTTTGGCTAATTGCGGCAGCTGTGCTTACACCAATGGCCTTGTATACTACATATTCCATTGTTAAGAGAATTAAAGCAGGAACTCTATAACCGGAAAAAACGTGTAAATATTTTTCATATCTACACGTTTTTTATAGAAAGTAATGGCAACGAGAACAAATGAAGATATTGACCATATTTCATTATTCGCCCTTCGATAATTCTCTCGATCTTGCTTCTGCACTTTTTATACATTGGAAAATAGCTTCATTGAAATGATGGTCCTGTAATGCTCGGATTCCTGCTTCGGTTGTACCTCCTGGGCTAGTTACTTTTCTTCTTAGTACATCAGGTTCTTCTTTAACTTTTTGTAGCATGGCAGCAGATCCTGCAATTGTTTGCACCATCAAAGTACGAACTGTTTCTTTGGATAATCCAAATTCAGTACCGACTGTTTCAAAAGCTTCCAGTAAATAATATAAGTAGGCAGGACCACTTCCAGATAATGCTGTAACTGCATGTAATTTATCTTCTTCTACTTCAATTACAATACCAATTGCATCAAGCATTTGATAATATCTCTTTTTTTGTTCCTCGGATACATATTCATTAAAGGCAACGCCACTAGCTGACATTCCAATTGTAGCTGATGTGTTTGGCATTACCCTTGCGATAGGTCGATCACCAAGTATGTCGCTAATAGTAGACATTGAAATACCTGCCATTACCGTTAATATTGGAGTGTTTTCATCAATGAAGGGTAATATAGCTTCCATTGCTGTCTTCCCGTCCTTTGGTTTTACAGCTAATACAATTAAATCCGCATCAAATAATTGCTCTTTCTTCTGTAAAATATTTACTCCGTATTTTAAACTTAGTGAATCTAGTCTTTCATAGTTTAATCGATTAGAAATATAAATGTTATTTGCATTCACAACTTCTTGTTCTATCCAACCTTGTATTAATGCTTCAGCCATGGAGCCAGCTCCAAGAAACATAACTTTTTGCATGATGATCCCTCCACTTAACAGTATTATTTATAAAAAGAAAAAAATGCGTTTTTCATCCATATATAAGGACGAAAAACGCATCTATTTTCCGCGGTACCACCTTAGTTTGCTAATAGAATTAGCACTACTCAATTCCCAATATCGTAGGGAAGACGGTCATGTTGTCATGACTGCTCAGAAGTAGGTTCGATGAATCGAGGGGGTTATGCTATTTGCACCAAATATAGCACTCTCTAAAACCATCCATTCATTTACTTGTCTTCATCATCGCTTTTATTATTTGAATATTATGAAGAATTATATTCACAAGTGCACAAAATGTCAACAGTATATTGAAATTTCAATTATTGAAATTTTGATGACGATTAATTTCCATATGAAAATAGACGAATTTATCAAAAAGCAGTAAAATGAATGAATAATGATTCATTTTCTAATATAACTTCATAAAGCAACTGTGACGTGTTTTATGACTGTAACAAATGCTTTACAATTTTATGCTTTTTAAGGGGGATTATAAAATTGAATATACATAAAATTGTCATCCCAACTCCTTATGAGATTGGTGATGTCAATGCATTTTTAGTTAATGGGGAAGCGCTAACGATATTTGATGTTGGTCCAAAGACAACGGAAGCATATGAGGCATTAAAAAGGGGTATTCGAGAAGCAGGTTACGACTTGAGTGATATTGAACAAGTTGTATTAACTCATCATCATCCCGATCATGCAGGATGGGTAGATGCCTTTCCAAATGCTAATATTTTAGGTCATGAGTATGTGGATCATTGGATGCGAAAAGAAAGTCAATTTATAGAGTACCGTAATGAATTTTACCGACATTACTTAAAGCTTCAAGCTGTACCAGAAAGATATATTGAGAAGTTTATAGATAATCGAAGAGAAATCTCTTATTTTGGAACAATCCCACTAACTCATTTTATTAATGATGGTGATCAAATCCCAGGTCATCCAGGGTTAAAAGCCATTTATACTCCAGGTCATGCACAAAGTCATTTTATTTTTCATGATCATAAATCGAATTCGGTTATTGGTGGGGACTTACTAATGGAAAATGTTGCACCAAATCCTCTAATTGAGCCACCAGTAACACTAAATTTTGAACGTCCAAAAGCATTTTTACAATACCAGGAATCTTTACTTTTATTGAAAAACCTTCAAGTAGATAAGGTTTACGCTGGACACGGAAATGATGTTACAAATGTTAACGAATTAATATCAATGAGAATTAAGAGAGATCAATTGAAGGCTCAATCTGTTTATGAGATTCTAAGCAAACCGAAAACGGTTATGGAAGTAACAAGTGAATTATATGCTTCCATTTATAAATCACAACTTGGACTCACTCTTTCAAAAACAATTGGATATTTAGATCAATTAGAAAATGAAGGGTTGATTAAGTCTGAGTTAAATGACGATATTTTAATTTATTCAAGAACTTAAATAACTTAAAAAAAGACCCCAAATTGGTTGGATGGTGGCCAATCATTTGGGGTAAATATATGATAGGAATGTTTGAATTGAATGTTAATCATTAAGCATGTACTAATGCTTTAATTGTCATTGCAGGTCCGAAGAATTCATAGTGAATTTTTTCATCTGGAACATTTAACTCTTTAGCAATTGAGATAACAGTTTCCATAAATGGAGCTGGACCACAAGTGTAAATTTCTGTATTAGCAGTAATGTATGGAGCCAATACTTCTTTTGTAATAAATCCTTCTGCATCTGAGTAGTGTGTTTTGTATGTTCCTTTTAATTCATTAACTTTATTTTCGATTTGTTCTTTGAATGCAATAACATTTTCGTTACGCGCAGTGTGTACAAAAGTAACATCACGACCTGAAGTCATTGATTGAAGCATAGTGTTTAATGGTGTTACACCGATACCACCGCTTACAAATAATACAGGATTGTTTGATTCATCTAATGTGAATAAACCAGCAGGTGCACTTACTTCAATAGTATTGCCTTCGTTTAAACTGTTGTGAAGGTAAGTTGAAATAACACCTTTTGGATCACATTCGTCTTCACGTTTTACAGAAATACGGAATTCGTTCACGTTTGATGGTTGTGAAAGAGTATAGTGACGGTTTTGGACATATTCTTCACCAGCTGCTTTCGCGCGAACTGTAATGTATTGACCTGGTTTAAATGGTGGTAATTTTGAACCATCTTCAGGTACTAAATAGAATGAAGTTACTTCCGCATTTTCCTCCACTTTTTTAGCCACTTTGAATGGTTTGAATAATCTCCATCCGCCATTTGCTTCAGCCTGTTTATATAGATCTTCTTCAACTGAAATAAATACATCAGCAATTACTCCGTATGCATTTGCCCATGCTCCGATAATATCGTCAGTTGCAGCGTCTCCAAGCACTTGTTTGATTGCTTTTAATAAGTTTTCACCAACGATTGGATAATGCTCAGGTAAAATACCTAATGCGCGGTGCTTATGAGCAATTTGCATAACTACAGGAACGATTGGTTCAAGGTTGTCAATATATTTTGCTGCAGCTATAACAGTGTTTGCTAAAGCTGTTTGTTGACGACCTCTTTGTTGGTTTGCTTTGTTAAAGATGTTTAGTAATTCAGGATGTTCAGTAAACATGTTTTGATAGAAAGTTTTAGTAATCGTAACTCCATGTTGTTCTAATACTGGTACAGTTGATTTAATAATATCGATTGTTTGTTGTGATAACATAAATACACGTCCTTTCTAATGCCAATATACTCCCCGTATTTTTTAAAAACAATATACCGAATACATCTTTAACAAAACGGTCACAAAAAGGTATATAAAATACATCTTTAACAAAATAGACATAAATGTAGTATTTAAAATGTATCTTTAATGTTGTATGATTATGTGTCCTTTAACATAAGGTTCATATGGTATAATGTACTTTAGAAAGTGAAAGTGTGGTGTCTAAATTTGCGCTTAACCCTATATACAGACTATTCTTTACGTACTTTACTGTATCTTGGTATTAAAAGCTCAGATAAATTAACTACGATCCAAGAGATTGCTGATAATTATGATATATCTAAAAATCATTTAATGAAGGTTACATATGATCTTGGACAGCATGGATATATTGAAACAATCCGTGGACGAGGTGGTGGTATTCGGCTTGCTATGGACCCAAAAGATATTAATATTGGACAAGTAGTTCGTCATACAGAAGAAGATTTCCACCTTGTAGAATGCTTCAGCCAAGAAAATAATTTGTGTCGAATCTCACCTGCCTGTCAATTGAAAAATGCTTTGGCGGAAGCTTTAAATGCTTACCTAAATGTGTTAGATCAATATACTTTAGCAGACTTTTTGATCTCAAAAGATGAAATGTTCAAATTATTAAATATGAAATAGTAACGAATGAGTATAGATTGATCTGTACTCATTTTTGCGTTGAGCTAAAATACTTCAAATAACATAATGCAACGCTGAAACATTATAATAAAAAGTATGGCTACTATAAGAAAGGAACATACGATTTGAATAATGGTAAAGTTATCTTTGTTACAGGTGCGACAAGTGGAATTGGTCGATTAATAACAGAGTTATGTTTAAAAAATGGACATACAGTGTATGCAACTGGAAGAAATGATCCTTCATTACAAATGTTAAGTAAATTAGGTGCAAAAGTATTTAAAGCGGATTTAACAAAAAAAGAAGATATTGATTTTGTATGCAATCAAATACCACCAATTGATGTCGCGGTCATGAATGCAGGTATAGGGATTTTTCAAAATGCATTTGATCTTTTAGATGAAGATATCGATACAATGTTAGACGTAAATGTGCGAGCGCCGATATTACTTACACGGAGATTGGCGAAGAGCATGATAGAGAGAAATTCTGGGCATTTTATATTTATTAGTTCTCAAGCTGGAAAAGTTGCAACTAGAAAAGCAAGTGTTTATGCAGCGTCTAAACATGCAATAACAGGTTTTTCAAATGGACTAAGAATGGAGCTTGAAGCTTATAATGTGAAAGTAACTTCTATTTATCCAGGTCCTATTGATACACCATTTTTACAAAAAGCAGATCCAACAAATGCATATAGGGATACAATCAAATCTTTCCTTCTTAAACCAGAAAAAGTTGCAACAACTGTTGTAAAGTGCATTGATCATCCAGTAAGGGAAGTAAATTTACCTAAAATATTAGGAATATCGAGTAAACTTTATGCAGTAGCACCTAAATTGGTCGAAAGACTTGGAAAAAGGTTTTTTAATAAAAAATAATATCCATTCGAGTAGGACCAAAAATGCTTAAAAATCATTGGTTTCTGCTCTCTTTTTGTATTATTAACTTTTTATAAAAATGCACTTGTATTTATTTTTATAAAGTGGTACTATTCGTGTATAAACTTTTAAATGATTGTATAAAAATACAGATGTTAGTTATCGGAGGCAATACATTATGGCAAACAAAAAAGTAGTATTAGCATATTCAGGCGGTCTTGATACATCAGTAGCAATTCCTTGGTTAAAAGAACAAGGTTGGGATGTTATCGCAGTATGTTTAGACGTTGGAGAAGGTAAAGACCTTGAATTTATTAAAAATAAAGCACTTCAAGTAGGTGCTGTTGAATCATATATGGTTGACGCAAAAGATGAATTTGCAGAAGAATATGCATTAATCTCTTTACAAGGACATACATGGTATGAGCAAAAATATCCATTAGTATCAGCGTTATCTCGTCCACTAATCTCTAAAAAATTAGTTGAGATTGCTAACCAAGTTGGTGCAGATGCAGTAGCACACGGATGTACAGGTAAAGGAAATGACCAAGTTCGTTTTGAAGTTTCAATTAAAGCATTAAATCCAGATCTAGAAGTACTTGCTCCAGTTCGTGAGTGGGGATGGAGCCGTGATGAGGAAATCGAATACGCTGCAAAACATGGTGTTCCAATTCCTGCAACTATCGATTCACCATTCTCTATCGACCAAAACCTATGGGGCCGAGCTAACGAAGCTGGTGTAATGGAAGATCCTTGGGTAGCTCCACCAGAAGAAGCTTATGGATTAACAGTTTCAATCGAAAACGCACCAGATACACCAGAATATATTGAAATCGAGTTCGTTGAAGGTAAACCAGTTTCAATTAATGGACAAGAAATGAAATTAGCAGATCTTATCCAAGAATTAAACAAAATTGCTGGTGCACACGGAATTGGACGTATCGATCACGTTGAAAACCGTTTAGTTGGTATTAAATCTCGTGAAGTATATGAAATCCCGGGTGCAAAAGTTCTTTTAACTGCTCATAAAGAACTTGAAGATATTACTTTAGTAAAAGAATTAGCTCACTTTAAACCAATTATTGAACAAAAACTATCTGAGATCATTTACGAAGGATTATGGTTCAACCCAATTCGTACAGCACTTGAAGGTTTCTTAAAAGAATCTCAAAAATATGTAAATGGTACAGTTCGCGTGAAATTATACAAAGGTCATGCAATTGTAGAAGGACGTAAATCTCCAAACTCTTTATATTCTGAAGAGTTAGCAACATACTCAAAAGCAGATAAATTCAATCATAACTCTGCTGTTGGATTTATCGAATTATGGGGTCTTCCAACAGTTGTAGCAGCTGAAGTAGCTAAAAATACAGAAAAAGTAACAAAATAATTTCCACTTGTTTCATTTGGATCTAAGAAGTAGGTGTCATCATGACAAAATTATGGGGCGGTCGCTTTCAAAAGTCAGCGGAAAGCTGGGTAGATGAATTTGGCGCATCAATCGGATTTGACCAACAATTAGTTATGGAAGATCTTGAAGGTAGTGTGGCACACGTAACAATGTTAGGCGCACAAGGTATTTTGTCTGCTGAAGATGTAGACACGATTCTTGTCGGTTTAGCAGAGCTAAAGAGATTAGCAGAGGCTGGAGAGCTCGAGTTTAGTGTTGCAAACGAAGATATCCATTTAAATTTAGAAAAAATGTTAACGGATTTAATCGGTCCAGTTGGAGGAAAACTTCATACTGGCCGTAGCCGTAACGACCAAGTTGCAACAGACGTGCATCTATTCTTGAAAAAGCGTGTTGTGGAAGTTGTTGATCTAATTGAAACTTTCCAAAAGACAATTTTAGAAAAAGCGGAACAACATGTTGAAACGATTGCACCAGGATATACGCATTTACAGCGTGCGCAACCTATAAGTTTTGCACATCATTTAATGGCATATTTCTGGATGTTACAACGAGATAAAGAACGTTTCAATGAATCAATGAAACGTATTGATATTTTACCTCTTGGTGCAGGGGCAATGGCTGGTACGACATTCCCAATTGATCGATTAAAATCTGCAGAACTATTAGGATTTAGTAAAGTGTATGAAAATTCAATGGATGCAGTTAGCGATCGTGATTTCATCGTAGAGTTTTTATCAAATTCGAGTTTACTGATGACTCATTTATCTCGTTTTGCTGAAGAGATTATTCTTTGGTCTACAGATGAATTTAAGTTTATTGAATTAGATGATGCCTTTTCAACAGGATCGTCCATCATGCCACAAAAGAAAAATCCAGATATGGCAGAACTTATCCGCGGTAAAACTGGTCGTGTCTTTGGTAACTTGATGGGCTTGTTAACAGTATTGAAAGGTACACCATTAACATACAACAAAGATATGCAAGAAGATAAAGAAGGTATGTTTGATACAGTTCATACTATTCTTGGTTCTCTTAAGATCTTTGAAGGTATGGTTCGTACGATGAAAGTAAATACAGAGCGATTGAACCAAGCAGTTCATAGCGATTTTTCTAATGCAACGGAACTTGCAGATTATCTTGCAACAAAAGGTATGCCATTCCGTGAAGCGCATGAAGTAACAGGGAAATTAGTATTTACTTGTATTCAAAGAGGAATCTATTTATTAGATTTATCACTCGAAGATATGAAAGCCGAAAGTGATTTGATCGAAGAAGATGTGTATGATGTATTACGTCCTGAAGCAGCGGTTCGTAGACGTCGTTCACTGGGTGGTACTGGTTTTGACCAAGTTCGAATTCAAATAGAGAAAGCGAAACAAGGTCTATAAATAAAACCAACGACTTCTATTAATGTAGTACAGTGTTGCTCAATAGAAGTCAGACTTCTATTAATGTAGTACTGAGATACTCAATAGATGTCAGACTTCTATTAATGTAGTACTGAGATGCTCAATAGATGTCAGCCTTTTATTTAGAAGCCAGAGGGTAACTAAATGAAAGTAAAACTTTATAAGCAATAGTGCACATAATGTGATTTATTGCTTATAAAGTTCGAAAAACCGTCTCGGGGTCGCGAGGCGGTTTTTTTGTGTGGAAATTAAGGATTACTTCTATAATTACTCCACTTCAATCATAAACGCATTGGAACTATCTCCACCAGTACCTGTACCATTATCATCCCATCTAGCAAAATGTAAATAAATATATCTCCCTTTTTCCATAGGTGCAGAAAATGTGTCTGCAATTAATTCTACGGATTGACTTACATTACTTTCAACATTTTCGATACTTAACTCTTGTTCAATCGGTGCACGACCTATTAATAAAGTAATGGTTTCACCTGGTGAGACGTAAACGACGTCTTCCTCTGTCAACAATTGAGTAGGTGAACTCATATCTACACATTGTGCAGAATTGCCATTTCTCCAACAATAAGACCCTTGTCTTGTAGGATATCCAATTTCGTTTACGACAATTTCAACGCTAGGTGGCAAGTTTAAAGCAGTTTCCATACTTGAAAATGAACCACTCTGCATTGCAGTTCCGCAACCAGAGATCGTCATTAAACACATTATTAATAGTAATAACATCCTCATTCAATCAACTCCTTATGTATTAGTACGTATTCAATCAAGTAAGGTTACTAAATAAAAGTAAATGTAGTATGGAGCAAACCATATTTCAATCAAAAGATGTATGTAATAAATCTTGATTTCAAGAGATAATAGTAATGATAAGTTTTGCTTTTATGTCTTTTGAAAGGTTGGATTTACATGGAAAAATATCGCATTAACAAAAATAAAGGATTAGAATTTGGTATCTATACACTAGGTGATCATATACCAAATCCTCATACTCGTGAGAGAATTTCATCTCAACAAAGAATACTAGAAATAATTGAACTAGCTAAACTGGCAGAACAGGCTGGAATAGACTTTTTTAGTGTAGGGGAGAGTCACCAGGAGTATTTCACTACACAAGCTCATTCAATTGTTTTAGCAGCAATTGCACAAGCGACAAGTAATATAAAGATTTCTAGCTCATCAACTATTGTTAGTACACTCGATCCAGTTAGAGTATATGAAGACTTCGCAACAATTGATTTAATTTCAAATGGACGAGCTGAAATCATCGCTGGTCGTGCTTCACGGGTCGGACTATTTAGTTTATTAGGTTATGATCTTCGAAATTATGAAGAGTTGTTTGAAGAGAAGTTTGATCTTCTATTAAAAATTAATGAAGAAGAAATCGTTAATTGGAGAGGCGAATTCCGTGCACCATTAACTAATGCTCAAATTTTACCACGCCCACTAAATGGTTCACTTCCTATTTGGCGAGCAGTAGGTGGGCCGCCTGCCTCAGCTATTAAAGCTGGTCGAGCAGGGGTACCAATGATGCTTGCGATGCTAGGGGGACCTGCAACGAGTTTTAAATATTCCATTGATGCATATCGTGATTCGCTTAAAGAAAATGGTTTCGATCCAAAGGATTTCCCTGTCGCTACCGCTGGATTTTTCTATGTAGCAGAAACTACTCAAGAAGCACTAAAAGAGTACCATCCTTTTATCAACGAAGGAATGAAGTTAACAAATGGCCGTGGTTTTCCAGAGTACCAATTTTTACAAGGTGGAGATCCACAAAATGTTATGAACGTTGGAAGTCCGCAACAAATTATCGAAAAGATTCTTTACCAATTTGAATTATTCGGCCATCAGCGATACATTGGGCAAATGGATTTTGGTGGAGTTCCATTCGATAAATTAATGAAAAACATTGAAATTATTGGTAATGAAATTTTACCAGCAATTAAAAAATATACTGCACAACATTAATGAAAAACAAAAGGTGGGGAAATTCTCCCCACCTTTTCAGTTTAATTACGAATTTGACCACTTCCATAAACAAAATATTTTGAAGAAGTTAATGCAGGTAAACCCATCGGACCACGAGCATGTAGTTTTTGCGTACTAATGCCAATCTCTGCACCATAACCAAATTCAAACCCATCTGTAAATCTTGTAGATGCATTATGATAGACAGCTGCAGCATCCACATTATTTAAGAAATTAGCAGCATTAATAACATCCTCTGTTATGATAGCTTCTGAATGTTTCGTACTATATTTATTTACATGCTCGATTGCTTTATCGACATTGTCAACAACTTTCACACTTATTGTTAAACTTAAATGTTCGGTTGCATAATCTTCCTCAGTTGCTCTTGTTGCGGAAGGTAGAACTTTACATACTTTTTCATCGCCGAATACCGAAACACCATGTTCATGCAAAGTAAGTAATAATTTCTCGCCGTTATCAACAAACCATTCTTTTTGAATTAATAAATTTTCAGCAGCATTACATACTGAAGGGCGTTGTGTTTTTGCGTTCAAAAGAATCGTTTCAGCCATGTTGTATTTCGCATTATAGTCTACAAAAATATGACAATTCCCAGCACCCGTTTCTAATACTGGAACAGTAGATTCTTTTACGACAAGGTCAATTAATGCCTTACTACCTCGTGGAATTAATACATCTAAATATTCGTTTAAATTAAACAATTCTTTAGCCGTTTCATGCCGTATATCTTCAATTAACTGAACGGAAGTCAATGGAAGTGTAGTATTTTCTAGTGCACGATGAATCGATTTTACTAGTGCTTTGTTTGAATGCTTAGCAGATGAACTTCCTCTTAAAATAACTGCATTCCCAGTTTTTAAACATAGAGTCGCGGCATCAATCGTGACATTTGGACGTGCTTCATAAATCATACCAATCACACCAAGGGGAACACGCTTTTTCTCAATTTTTAACCCATTTTCTTTTTGAATCGTTTCTAAAATTTCACCAACTGGATCCTTTAATTCGATTAATTGTTTTACAGCTTCAGCCATGGCGTTTATTCTAGATTCGGTCAATAAAATACGGTCAAGAATTGAATCAGAAAATCCTTTTTCCTTACCAGAAGCAATATCTTTCTCATTTTCACTAAGAATTTCAGCTTGATCAATCAATAGCTGATTCGCGATTTTCGATAGTGCATCATTTTTTTCCTCTGTCGTTTTCATGTTTAATATTGTACTAGCTTTTTTCGCTAGTTTACCTTTAAGTAAAACTTCACTTTCTGTTGATATATTTGTCATGATAATCCCTCCTTAATTTAAACTTGTACCCAATTATTTCGATGAATGACCTCGATCGCATTGGATGAAATGTCTTCAGTTCTTTTACCTAGAGATTTGGATAATTCTTCACTAGAATATAAAACTTCACCACGTCCAAGTAATGTATCATGGCAATATACTTCAACTACATCCCCATTAGAAAACTCACCTACGATTTGATACACGCCGGCAGGAAGTAAGCTTTTTCCATTCGTTAATAATGCATTTTTTGCACCTTCATCGATAAAGATTTTTCCAGAGACTTCAGTAAATGAAATCCATTGTTTCGTATTTGGTAGAGTTTGAGTTTTGTCTCGACTTATGTAAGTACCATCACCATTGCCATCTAAAATGTCGATTAACTTATTCGCACCCTTTCCTTTACCGATAAATACTTTTACACCTGAATGGAGGGCAGTTCTTGCAGCAAGAAGTTTTGATTGCATACCACCAGTACCTACATTAGAACCACTTCCAGAAGCAAATGATAAGAAATCATCCGTAACATCCGATAAATGATTAATCCGTTTTGCATTCGGATTTCTATTTGGATTATCATCATAAAGCCCATTTACATCAGTCAATATTATCAATTGATCTGCATGAACTAAACCACTTACTAAAGCGGATAACATATCGTTATCACCAAATGTTATTTCCGCAACGGAAACAGTATCGTTTTCATTAATAATCGGAAGAATAGATCTTTCTAGTAACTCTGTAAATGTTGCATAGGCATTTTTGTATTGTTCCTTTTTTGAAAAATCTGTTCTTGTCAGTAAAATTTGAGCAGTTGTTATATTGTACTCTTGGAAACCAATGGAATACTGTTGTACAAGTAAGCTTTGCCCAACAGCTGCTGCTGCTTGTTTTCCTTTTAAAGTAATTGGTCTTGAAGGATAGCCAAGTTTTCGAAAGCCTGCTGCGACAGCACCTGATGACACAAGTAGTACTTCATGGCCGAGATTCTTAAGCGTTGCTAAAGCATTTATATGATCTTGTAGTTTTTCGTGATCTAATTCACCTTTTGAGTTTGTAAGGGAACTACTTCCGATTTTTACAACAACCCGCATTTTTTTTAATGACATTAAAATTGCCTCCTACATAAAGTCGAATTTTTCATAGGGAAATTTTGACCAATCTTTTTATTGATTTATATTTAAGCAAAAGATATTTTGAAATACCTCTTTCAAAAATGAAAATAAAAAACCCTTTCCACCCTATATAATTAGGGCGAAAAGGGTTTGAAAGTCTTTCCGCGGTACCACCTAAATTGGATTATACGATAATCCCACTTTACACTCCGTTAACGCTAGAGTATGCGTCTAGTTTTGGCTAGAAGCTAGCGAAGTAGGTTCTGTAGGTTCAAAAGTACGATGTTTTTCAGCCAAGAACAATCGCTCTCTGTTCAATGAAGGTCTACATACTATTCTTCGTTACGCTAAAAATATGTATTAAAAATTAATATGCCCGAAAATTATTAAACTGTCAATAGAATAGTTCAGAATAATTTAACAATAATATGAATCAATAATACTATGTTAGATACCCTTCGACAAATAAGTAATCTGAAAAAGGTTAAGTATGATAATATTGTTATGTGTAGGGATTTTGGAAAATGACTTATGGAGGGGTAATATGGGGATAAAGAAGATTGAACATACAGCATTGATTGTAAAAAATTTAGAAGAATCCATTGAATTTTATGAAAAAGTATTAAACTTTCAATTACGAACAACAGCAAATACTGGTATTCGAAAACTAGCGTTTCTATTTATAAAAGACCATCCTGAAGCTGAAATTGAATTAGTAGAAGAATTAACAGATAAAGAAAGTCCATATATTAACGGAGTTATAGATCACATCGCTTTTGCAGTTGATAATATAGAAGAAACAATAAAAGATTTGAAGGAAAATGATGTCAAATTGTTAAGTGAACAACCTAATCTTACTGCTGCTGGAAAGAAAACAATAATGTTTAAAGGAATTAACGGGGAGCTACTGCAATTAATTGAATCTTAAAATGATAATTGTATGTTCCTTTCTTTCATTTGCTACCATCTAAACGAAATAACTTTCCAATACTTTTTATCCACTCTTTGCAAGACTACCTATGTTAAAGCATAAGATGGTAGGGAAATGACTGGGGGGATACGATGGCAGTAAATGTTCAATCCGAAATGACAGGATTAGTATGGAGAATTGAAGTAACACATGGACAGAAGGTAACAAAAAATCAAGAATTAATCATTATTGAATCCATGAAAATGGAAATTCCAATTGTTTCACCTGAAGATGGTGTAGTAAAGGAAATCTTAGTCAAAGAGGAAGATTTCGTTACTGAAGGGGACGTTTTAATCGTTCTGGAATAAAGTAAACATTAGAAAAGGGGCGTTAGTAAGATAAACTTACGACGACCCTTTCCTCTTGTAAAGAATAGAAATATTGTTATACTGAAAGAAGGAATTGATTAAGTTCTAGCGAAATGTAAATGATAGGACAGATTAATGTTTTAAAGGAGAACAAGAACATGCAATATATTCGTATTACTAATATTGAAGATCCACTATTTGCAAAAATGCATAAACTATTAGGTGAAGTATTTCCGCCTGAAGAAGTATTAGAATTTGAACTATGGAAAGAGCCGTTAGAAGATCCAGGAATTCGCGTATTTGTTGCTGTTCATAATGATGAAGTTGTTGGTGCAACAGAATACCGTTACTATCCACAATGGAATATAGCAATGACTGATTTCACAATTATTGGTCGCGAAGGTCTATCGATTGGTAGATTTTTAGCAAATAACCGTGAAAAAGATCTCCATGAGCTTGCTTTGCAAAATGGAAAAACGCTATTTGGTATGTTTGCAGAAATTTATAATCCATATGTTCGTGAAGACTTTGACTTTGGTGGCGTTAAACCAATGAATCCATTTGTTCGAAGAGAAGTATTGTCCCATATGGGGTATAAAAAACTTGATTTTAATTACGTCCATCCTTCTTGGAAAAATGATGGAGAAGCTGTAAAGGGATTGGACTTCTGCTTTATGCCAACAGATGAAACAGTGAATGAAATTCCTTCAACTCTAATTACGAATTTCTTAAAAGATTATTATTCCGTTTTACCAAATAAACCAACTGAATGGATTCAAATGGTTGAAGACTTAGAGAAAATAGAAAATGTGAAATTACTACCAATTTAACATATTAATGCGCTTTGTTTTCGTTCAGATTACAAAGCGTATTTTCTATTCAAAGTGGTGAAAGTCAGGGGTGATTAAAAAGTGAAGAAGAGAAACAATTGGAAAAAGTATATAGAAAGTTTTCCTGCTACATCGACCATTATTCTCGCTATGAGTATCATCCATCTATTAACAATTGTTATGGGGAATGGTGCAACAGATTTTGAAACCGCAAGACAATTTGGTGCCATGCAATCCAATAATAAAGAATGGTCTGAATTACCTTATTTACTCACATCCTCTTATCAGCATATAGGGGGATTCTTACATTTTGCAATGAATGTTTTAGCGATTATTTTTATTGCACCATTTCTCGAAAGATTATTTGGAACGTTTAAGTTTGTTTTATTATTTAATCTATGTGGAATTTTCGGTGGGCTTGTCACACTACTCTTTACTTCGGATGTAACAAGTAGTGGAGCTTCAGGTGCCGTGTTTGGGATGTTAGGGATTTACATTGCACTCATGGTTAAACAACACCCACTCTTAACAAGTGAAATATCAACACCAATGATAGGGATTACAGTCATTAATGTTATTACAACATTTCTTATTCCAGGAATCTCCATCACTGCGCATTTAGGTGGTTTATTTGTGGGAATGCTTCTAGGAATGTGGTTTCCAACGTCGAAAACCTTCGTTAAAGAAAGTATTGTCGATAGCGTTTTTAAAACGATTGTTACAACTCTCGTACTTTTCGCATTATTATTAATTCCACAAAATGTTATTAAGAGTCATAGTTTTGTGGATGTCGCAACTCAGATTGGATTAGGTGATTTTGTAACAGGGAAGAAAACTGTACCTCTATTTAATCTACACCGGGATCCTATTTTAGATGAGATTAATTGGTTAATAGACCAATATAATGAAAATTCTGTTACTCATTATAATGGATTAGTGGAAGATTACAATAGTGGAATCAATAAAGAAAATACAACAAAACAACTAAATTCAATAGATGAAACAATCAAATTACTTGAGGAAAATATAGAGACGATTAAAGAGCACGAAGACATCGAGGATACTGAAAAGCTTCAGCAACAGCTTCTATTGATGAATGAGTTATTACTTGAAGCAGCCGAACAAGCGAAAAAAACTTTAGAAACAATGGATTCAGTAGAAGGGGATTTGTTTGTTGAAAAAATTACTGCTGTTAATGATGAATACGAAACCTTCAACTCTATGTTAAATAAGTTTAGAAATGAATATGGATTAGAATAATATGTAGAGAAAATAGTAGTAAATTAGTATAATAAAAAGAATAGCGATAATCGATTTAAGTAGGAACGAGTTTACTATATTTAATACATAAATCAGATTCATTTCGCACTATATTTTCAGAACATTCATATTAATCAGGAGGTTTACCCATGCTAGATATTCGAACAGAATTAACTCAAAACCCAAAAGAAAAACCAGCAGAAGACCAATTAGGATTCGGTCATTATTTTACTGACCATATGTTTATAGTTGAATATACAGAAGGAACAGGTTGGCATGACGCAAGAATAATCCCATATCAACCAATTACAATTGACCCTTCTTCTATGGTATTCCACTACGGTCAAGCAGTTTTTGAAGGTTTAAAAGCTTATAAAACAGTAGATGGAAAAGTGTTATTATTCCGCCCAGACCGTAACTTTGCACGTCTTAACAACTCGAACGAACGTTTAGTTATTCCAGCGGTTGACGAAGAATTTGGATTAGAAGCATTAAAACAATTAGTAACAATTGATCGTGATTGGGTTCCAAGTGCACCTGGAACTTCACTTTATATTCGTCCATTCATTATTGCAACAGAAGCTAATTTAGGAGTTCATCCTTCGAAAAACTATAAATTTATGATTATCATGTCGCCATCTGGTTCTTATTATAAAGAAGGCATTAATCCGGTGAAAATTTTAGTAGAACAAAAATATGTACGTGCTGTAGCTGGTGGTACTGGTGAAGCAAAAACTGCTGGGAACTACGCAAGTGCATTAAAAGGGCAAGAAATTGCAGCAAAAGAAGGTTACGCACAAACTTTATGGTTAGACGGTAAAGAAAACCGCTACGTTGAAGAAGTAGGTAGTATGAACATTTTCTTTAAAATTAATGGAACAGTTATTACACCTGCATTAAATGGCAGTATCTTACCTGGAATTACTCGTGATTCAATGATTCACGTATTAAAATCAAAAAATATTCCAGTAGAAGAACGTCGAATTGCTATTGATGAAGTGGTTGAAGCTGCTCACAACGGCACTTTAGAAGAGGTATTTGGTACTGGTACAGCAGCAGTAATTTCCCCAGTTGGAGAATTAAAATATTTAGATGAGAAAATTATTATCAACGACGGAAAAATTGGAGAAGTGTCACAAATGCTTTATGACACTTTAACGGGTATACAAAATGGTTCAATTGAAGACCCATTTGGTTGGACGATTAAACTTTAACCATTTTTCTCAACAAACGTAATCTAATTTAAACTGCACCACAATTGTTAGAAATCCTAACAATTGGAGGTGTAGTTTTTTTATTTTAACCAGAAATTTGCCTTAAAAATTATTAACCAACAAAAAATATATTATTTTTCAAAAATACATTTACCTAAAAATGATTAGTATGTCATTTTTTTAGCAATACTTTTTTACAGCTAAATATTAACATTTTAGGAGGATTATCATGGTAAATGAAAAAAAAGGTGTATCTCGGCGTGAATTTATGAAGACGACGGGTATAGCTACAGGTACCTTGATTGGTGGAGGAATCATTGGAGGTCTAATTGGCTATAACGTTAACCGCGATAAAGGTACTACTGGAACTACAGGTACTCAGAATGGTGAAGGTCATGGACAGACGCAAGATCAACCTAATAATGTCGGTCTTAAATTTTTCACTAATATGACCGCTTTTAACGTTTTGTCACAGGCAACCGAGAGAATTTTCCCCGAAGATGATTTAGGACCAGGGGCTATTTCCTTAGGAGTACCATATTTCATTGACAACCAATTAGCAGGCGCCTATGGCATGAATGCAAAAGAATATATGCAAGGTCCATTTGAAGATGGTGCTGTAACACAAGGATATCAAAGTAGGTTAACACGAGCTGAAATCATTTTACAAGGAGTTACAAAGCTTGAAGAAGAAGCTCAATCTCGTTATAAGAAAGGCTTCGCTGAATTAGAAGGAGAACAAATGGATGAAATTTTGACTGCATTCCAAAAAGGCGAAGTTGAAATGATGGCAGTCACTTCAGATTTCTTCTTTAAATTACTACGTCAGGCGACAATTGAAGGAGCATATGCTGATCCAATTTATAATGGAAATCGAAATATGGACGGCTGGAAAATGAAAGGGTTCCCTGGTCATCAATATAGTTATATAGGTCAAATTGAAAATGAAGATTTTGTAAAAATAGAACCACAATCAATCAGTAGTATGACACATAAATAATTGGAGGTGTAACAATGGTTACTACTTTAGAAAAAGTTGATGTTGTAACAGTTGGAGTTGGTTGGACAGGAGGTATTGTAGGTGCCGAATGTGCAAAAGCAGGTTTAAAAGTACGCGGTTTAGAGCGTGGTGCAAAACGTGGAACACAAGATTATGCTATGGTTCATGATGAGTTTCGTTATGCAATTCGATATGAATTATTTCAAAACTTATCGAAAGAAACGATTACATTTAGAAATCATAGAAAGATGAATGCACTTCCAATGCGTATGATGGGATCTTTCTTATTAGGAGAAGGATTAGGTGGAGCTGGTACCCATTGGAATGGTCATAATTGGCGCTTTTTACCATACGATTTTCAAATTAAATCAATGACAGATGAAAAATATGGTCCTAACAAACTTAGTAGTGATTACAATCTTCAAGATTGGGGTATCACTTACGATGAGCTAGAACCATATTTTACAAAATTTGAATATACAGCAGGAATTTCAGGTGAAGATAATAATCCGTTTTGGGGGAAAAGATCCAAACCGTTTCCAACACCACCTATGAAAAAAACACCTATTTTAAATCGGTTTGAAGAAGCTACGAAAAATCTTGGCTATCATCCTTTCATGATGCCATCAGCAAACCTTTCTGAATCCTATACAAATCCAGACGGGGCAACGATAGCAGCTTGTCAATACTGTGGATTTTGTGAACGTTTCGGTTGTGAGTATGGAGCGAAGTCCTCGGCAGAAATAACAGTAGTTCCAACCGCATTGGAGTCGGGGAATTATGATATCCGTTTCCATTCGAATGTAGTTGAAGTACTAAAACAAGGAGATAAAGTTACTGGAGTTCGTTTCATCGACACGATAACGGGTGAAGAGTTTATTCAACCTGCTGAAATCGTTGTATTAACATCTTATGTTTTGAATAATGCAAAGTTATTGATGATTTCTAATATAGGTGAAATGTATGATCCTGATACAGGAAGAGGTACACTTGGTAGAAACTATTGTTATCAAATATTACCTAGTGCTACAGGATTTTTTGAAGAACAATTCAACACCTTTATGGGAGCAGGGGCATTAGGAATGACAATTGATGATTTCAATGGTGATTCTTTTGACCACTCGGACCTTGATTTTATCCATGGTGCAAGTCTTACAATTACTCAAACAGGTCAGCGTCCAATTCAATTTAACCCAGTACCACCTGATACACCGGCTTGGGGTGCTGACTTCAAAAAAGCATCTATTCACTACTATACTAGAACATTAAATATTGGTGGACAAGGGGCTTCCATGCCACATAAAGAAAACTTTATGTCACTTGATCCAAACTATAAAGATGCTTATGGCTTACCATTATTGCAAGTAACATATAACTTTACAGAACAGGATCGTAATCTCCATAAGTACCTTTCAGAGAAGACTGCTGAAATTATGAAGGAAATGGGTGCAAAAACAGTGGTTCCAGCAAATCCTCTGACGGACTATGACATTGTACCTTATCAAACGACTCATAATACTGGTGGAACTGTTATGGGGACCGACCCAGCAACAAGCGTAGTGAATACATGGTTGCAACATTGGGATGCAGAAAATCTATTCGTCGTAGGAGCTGGAAACTTTGCTCATAATGGTGGGTACAACCCGACTGGTACTGTTGGAGCACTTGCTTACCGTTGTGCAGAAGGGATTATTAATTACAGTAAAACAGGTGGCAGTCTTGTTTAATTTGAATGGAGGAATTCATATATGGGTGGAATAGGTGCAATTGGAGTTCCAGGTTTAATAATCATTCTAGTTATTGTTTTAATCGTTTTCGGTCCAAAGAAATTACCTGAGATAGGTGGAGCTGTAGGGAAAACATTATCCGAATTTAAGAAATCCGCAAGAGAAGCGATTGACTTAGACGAGGACGACAAAAAAATTGCTTTTAAGGAAACGAAAAAGACCGAAGATGCGTAGTAGGTGATATAGATGGATCCTTATGGGTATAACAATTTAAGTCCATTGGATAAAAAAAAGAATCAGGAATCTAAAGAAATGGTAGACGAATCAACTATCGAAATGATTGAATCTAAACAAGAAGCAGTAGAAATAGAACAAAGTAATGAAGAACAAGATTTAATTGAAACGGGATCAATCCAAGATTCTTGGTTCGAACATATTACTGAATTAAGAAAACAACTAATGAAAAGTACAATCGTATTCGTCACATTGTTTATAGCAGTATTTTCTACCATCAATTTTTGGTTTCCATTTATTTCAAGGGGACATAATCTTGTAATTCTCGGTCCCTTAGAAGTCATTAAAGTGTACACGTCGATTTCGCTTACTTTATCATTAGGATTATCATTGCCTTTTATTTGTCATTTTTTATGGCAATTTGCTAAGCCTGGTCTTTATGAAAAAGAACAGAAGTTTATTGGATTATTTTCACCAATTATGTTACTTCTTTTCCTTATCGGATTAGCATTTGGTTATTTTGTTGTCAATCCAATGAGTTATCATTTTTTAGTTAGTCTTGGTGAAATGAATTTTGATATTATGATCACAGCTTCAGACTATATTAATTTCCTCATTATGACGACAGTACCTATTGGATTACTTTTTGAATTACCAATCGTTGCAATGTTTCTTTCATCGATTGATTTATTAACTTCACATACGATGAAAAACATTAGAAGGTGGTCTTATGTCATATTGGCTGTTGTTTCTGCGCTTATTACGCCACCAGACTTTATCAGTCAATTATTAATACTAATACCAATGATTGGCTTATATGAGATTAGTATCTACATCGTTCGAAAATCGGAAGAGAAAAGGTCGACAAATTCACCAATTACAGAAGAGGCACACTAATTCACAAAGTGTGTCTTTTCTATTGTAAAAATTTAATTTACCAGTAACTGTTAGGAGTTGGTCATTGTGAGAATTGAGATAAGTAAAGGTGTTGATATCATCGGGGATATCCATGCATGTTATGATGAATTTCTCGAAATGTTAGGGAAACTTGGCTATAAACAAGGGAAAGACGGGCTATATCGTCATCCAGACGGTCGAATTTTAGTCTCTTTAGGGGATGTCATGAGTAGAGGACCAAAATCCATAGTTTGCATGGAGTTTTTCCTTAAACATGTACAAGCAGGGGTTGCCTATATGACAGATAGTAATCATGGATGGAAAATTGCGCGGTGGTTAGATGGCAGGAAAGTTCAATTAAAACATGGGGATGAACTAGTTGAACAAGAATTTTTAGAATATGAAAAAGTGAATGGTGCAATAAAGACAAATGAATTAAAACGTAAATTGAAAGATTTATTAATGGCTGCTCCTTCACATTATATTTTACATGAAAACAATAAGGATCTAATTGTTTGTACTCATGCCGGCATCAAAGACAAATATATAGGTAAAGAAAACTCACGAATTAAAGACTTTTGCCGCTACGGTGATGTGGTAGGAATGGACGAAAACGGTAAACCGATTAGGAAAGATTGGTTTGTAAATCACGAAGGGGACTTACTGATTATTTGGGGACATGATCCAAAAAAGGAACCATTTATTCATAATAAAACAATCAATATCGATCAAGGTTTAGTATTTGGAGGAAAATTAACGGCCTATCGATATCCAGAAAAAGAATTTGTATTTGTTCAAGCAAAGAAAAATTATTCAGGTAAAGAAGATGTATTTTGAAAGTTATTGGCGAAATTTGGCAATTAATTCCAGTGGATAATATGTAACTAATTACGTTAATATCGGTCTAATTCTACAAATAGAATTGCGACCGAGGTGATATGGGATGGATCGAGATGTGTTAATTCAATTAACTTCAGAAAACGTGAAATTAGTTCGGCTCGAAAATAATTATTCAATTGATAAAATGGCTGAAATGATCGGGATTACTAGAAAGCATTTATTGAAAATTGAAAAGGGAAAAGCAATCGCAAATTGGCCAATTACGATTGCTATTTGTACTTTATTTCGCGATAGTCGAACATTAAAACGAGTGCTAGGAGGTGACCCACTTGATTTAATAGATATGTCGACAAAGTATATGCCTATATTTCCGCAAGATAAAACATTTGGTGGGAATGTACTATGGAAAAATATTGAGGAATTTCATGGCTTTAGACTACAACAAAATATAGTTACACGTCATTTTCGAATTATTGATAATGAAAATTATAGATTGATAAGTACTTCGGAAGAAGACTTCGCAATGGAGAAATGGAAAGATCTCTCCAAAACTGTCGATTTAGTTTATTCGAAATTAAATGTTTTAATATAATCTAGTTTATTTTTTGTTTTTAACTAATAATGATAATAGGTAACCAAAGAAAACTAATATACTAAAGATTGTTAAAGCAAATTGTGCATTTCCAATTTTCATTAAATACGAAGCTAATAGCGGACCTACACTAGCACCAATAAACAATATAAATGCATTAAATAATACAGCTGTCCCTTTTTGATCCCCAGCATGTTGGTTTATAAGCATAATATTAATAGGTACTAAAAGTGCAATTCCAGCAACAAATAGAATACTAAACACGGTTAAGGGGATTGGATTTGAGCTAATTCCCATTAATAGTAGTGCTACAGAAGAGATAATTAGACTAGTTCGGAATGTGCGATATACTCCGTACTTTTTCGTAATAGGACTAGCAAAAAAGGTCAAACTAATTCCGATTAAACCAGTAGCACGTACAATTAAAATAAGCTGATCAGGAAAATAAAATGGGGCTATAGATAATAATTCCCCAAGTATTGTATACATCCCATTAAAGAAAATAGTAATAAAAACGTGATAGAAAAAGAAAATAACAGCTCTTTTTTATGAAATAGTAACCTTATTTTAGAAAATTGTGAAAAAATTGATTTTTCATGTTTAACATTTGTTATTTTGGGTAAATAGGAGATAGAGGCAATTGTAAGAAAAAAGTAAATAGTGCCTAAAAGTATAAAAATAGCATGCCATCCGAAGTATTCATTAATTATCGTGGCAAAAATTTGAGAGACAACGCTAGCAACTAGAAACCCTGAAGTAATGAATCCAATTGCTGTAAGTCTTCTATCATCTGGAAATAATTCTGCTGTGTAAACTAACGAAATTGGTACAAAGGCGGCTGCACCTATTGCTTGAAGTATTCTTAAGAATATAAAGGTAGGATAATGATCTACAAAGCCACTTAAAATTGTAACAATGGTTAAGAATCCAATTCCAAATAATAAAAATAGGTTTCTACCATAATAATCAGAAAATGGACCATATATTAAGCAACATATTCCATAACAAAGTGAGAAGGCACTCCCAATCCAAAGGGCTTCCGTTTCTGTTATCGAAAAGTAAAGCATAAAATCTTTTGTTAAAGGGATTGGGACGTACATACTCATTAAAATAAACAAACCAGCACTAGTTAACATAGCAGTAATGTATGAATATTGCAATGAGGTAAGTTTAGTCGTATTCACGATTTCCACCTAATCATAAAGTAGTCTACATATGATATTAATCTATTGTCGAAAAAGTGAAAAACCCAGTAAATTAGACAATAATCTAACTTACCGGGTGGAATCGAATATTCTATATGTAATGTATCGATAGAATTAACTCCAAGATTCGTATATTATTTTATGCCACTTTATGAGCGTAAACATTTAGTAAAGCATCTAACTCTTGACTACATGTAACAGTTTCTGGGTGTGTGAATCCTAAGTCTTGTGCCTTTCTATACATATCTTTTCGTTTCATTTCTATCGCTACTTTTAATACCTTTCTAAATATAAAGTCTTTCATACTGTCCTTCCTCCGTCTATTATTGTGTTCATTTGATAGATTTGAATCTATTAAATTTACTAAAGCTCTCCCATTGTATAATAGAAAATTTAAAAAATTTGTCGGATTGTGGATGAAAATACGAAATTCACAAATTTGTCACAATTACGTTCTTCAATTAGTAATATTTGTATTTTTACTATTAGATAATTTACAAAAAATAGGTGAAATGTAGAAAAATGGTGTAGAAAGAAGTAAAAACAGCCATTTTCTTTAAGAGGTAAATGACGAAAATATGAAGAAAATTTGACAAGAAAAAAAGAGTATCGACGATTCGACACTCCAAATTAGACTACATAGTAAAAGATAAAATAGCAGATTCTTTATAGATTTCTAATACTTTTGCTGCTTCCTCTTGCTCATTAATTTCAAAAATTCGAAAGGTATCTTGATCAAAAACAGTGACAACCCACATTAATTAATCCACGATATTTAATTTGTATTCTATCGTCAAAACAGTACGAACTGTTAAATCAGTTAAGTTAATTTTGGAAAACCCACATGTAAAATTGCTTAGTTTGTAAAGGATAAGATTGCAGAACCATTGTAGCTTTCCATTAACATTGAAGCTTCACTTTTATCAGCAAATTCAAAAATTCGAATCGAATTTTCTTCGAAAACAGTCACAACCCACATTGAAGGAACTCCTCTCAAACTTATTTTTTTGTTATATAACAACTCCTTAAATATTATTGAGTTAATACGTCGTGTTATATAACTATTGTTATTGTACATCCAAAAGAGGGAAATTTAAATAGAAAGTGAAATAATTCACATATTGTTCAAACTGATAACGATTACACGAAATTTTATTAAAAGAGTAGGTATTTTCATGCTTCATCCATTTTTTTAAGGGTAATTATATTATTGCACATATAACATGGAGGCGATTGATACAACTTTGCAATAACACTTCAAATAAAGGATAAATTTGACAAATTCCGATATTGTTACTAATTTTTATGTTGTATTCATTTAATCAAAGGCATAGGAGGATTATTGTTGTGAAAATTGTTGCTTTAGTCGGAAGTTTACGAAAAGAATCATTCAACCTGCAGCTTGCAAACTATATGAAAAAACGTTACTGAAACAGGACAATTAATTGATGAAGCGACAATCAAATTCCTAGACGAAAAAGTAAATAATTTTATACAATTTATTGAAGAAGTGAAGGGATCATCTATATAATAAGTAATCCGCGCATGGACAAGTTCCATGCGTTTTTTTAATCTAGATCATATGTAAATAGAACCAATACAGTTTTTAGACGATTCCCCAATAATAGGCTTCTTGAATATGATAGCTTAAGAACAAAAATGGGGGAAAGTTGAATGGATGTTTTGTTATTAATAGTTCAACTTGGTTTAGGGTTAATATTTGTGATGGCTGGGGTATTGAAAGCCTTTGAATATAATAAGGCAAAGGAGAGAATGGATTGGGTAAGTGATGTACCAAAGAGAATGGTCATATTCCTAGGTTATGTCGAAATAGTAGGGGCAATGGGATTGTTGCTACCTATTGGTTTAAGAATGTCGCCATTTATCGCACCAATTGCAGCTCTTGGATTAGCCGTAATTATGGTATTTGCAGCAATTTTCCATCATAGTAGAAAAGAATTTTATATGATCCCGCTTAATGTAATCCTATTACTAATCGCTTTATTTATTGCTATCAGTCGATTATATTTTCAACTTTAATAAGGATAGATTAAAGAGGATTTATTATGTATTTTGTTACAGTAAATAAAAAATGTGGAGACACGTTTGTATATGTCTCCACATTTTTATTTTTAAGCTGCTAAAGATAAGTTAGTGAAAGTAATAACCGCTGGATAATTTGATTTTTCTAATGCTGCAGTTGCTTCTTCTTTTGTTTCAAATTCGAACATGTGAATTGTTTCTTTTTCAAATACTGTTAGTACCCATTTCATGATGGATTCCCCCTAATTGTTTATGTTTTTTTATTTTTTATTATTAAATAATATTGTTTTTGTTCAATGTTGTATAACACGTTCACAAAATGCGCTTTTGTTTTATATTGTGTTATATATCAACTTGAGACCATTGTACACCTAAAAACATGAAATGGGAATAGCTAGTGAAACAATTCACATATTGTTCAAATACCTTTTTTATTTTTTGACAAAGATGAATATTTGGGGATTTCGAGTAAGTTATGTAAAAAATAATTCGTTGTTTTACATACTTAAATACAAAATCAAAGAAATGATCATTAACAACAATCCGTATTGTTTTTACTATTTTTTATGATCATCTCTTTGCATTTTCTTCATTTCTTTTTGTAAGAATTGGATTTGTTTTTCTAATTCATGAATTTTTTTATCAAATTCCTTTTCTATTTTCTTATTATCTCTCATTTTTTCAATCGCTATAAGTGAGCCACCTATTGCTTGAATAAATTCACCAAGTGAGGAAATAAACCCACCAGCTACGATAAATTTCGCACCGGTACCATGATGATCCGAATGTTGATCTTTATTCGTCATGTTGTTTACCACCTCTCGTTCCTATTTCACTTATTATTTTATGTAATTGTTGACTATTGATATCGGCAAACGCACACTTTGCTTAAAGGGAAGTAGAGACTTAAAAATATTATCTTCTTAAAAACATCGTTCTAGATAATTTTTACATCTACTATTATGATGAATATAAGACTTTGTGATGGGGGATATGTTTGTGAAAACGTGGACAAAGGATATTGAAATTAATGCACCGATTGAAGAGGTATGGAAGTTTTTTGATGGCGATTTAGAAGACATGCAAAAGATCATGCCTCAAGTAGTTGACAATAAACTGATACATGAAACGGAAGACAAAGTTGGTACAATCTATCGACAAAGTTACCGTGAAGGTAAAAGGGTTATGGAATATGATGTAAAGGTGCTCGAATATAAAAATACATCTGATGAAAAGAGATTGAAAATCACATTTAACCTTGCAAATATGTTTGATATTACCGCAGCGTATGATTTGAAAAAAACAGATGAGAATAAAACATATTTTAAATATGAAACAACGAACAAGCCAAACAAATGGTTTATTAAATTGATGCTTAAATTTGCTTCAGACAAAGTGGTTGTTCAGTTTGTAGAGCGTGTTAAAAGAGTGGCGGAACAAGGGGTCAATTAAAATCTCTAATTACATTACCATAAGTTTTACTCAATTTAATAAATAAAAAGAGGCTCTCCATAAAGATGACTTATAGAGAGCCTATTTATTATAGTTTTACAGAATTGAATTTTCTAATCATTTCTTGAGTAGCATGAAAGGAATTCGATTCTAATTGTTTTTTTAGTACATTCATATCCGTTTCAATTTGTAAGATCTTAGGAACAATATGATTTAAAGGCGTAAGTAAAGTAGAGTTTTTAATCGAATGTCCTTTAATTGTGTTAATTTCTTCAAATAGTTTTTCAATATCATCATGGATATGATCAACATAATTTTTTAGAATGTTTATACGGTTACTACATTTCTCGATTTGACTTGTTATTGGTTGTAAATCCGTTTGAGTCGCTTCAAATGATTTTCTTTGTTGTTCCTCAGTAACTTTCCACTCTGCAATAGTCTCTCTAAGGTTAGTTTGAGATGAGGTAACTTCATAAACCGCATTATTTAATTCGATATTTGAAACTTGTAATTCAGCAATTGCATTTTGCAAGTTATTTTGAGTGGACTGAACTTCATTAACAGTTACATTCGATATACTCTGCGCAGCTTGTAATTCGAAGATCGAATTTTTAATCTCACCAACTGTGTTTTGTAAATGCTCTAGGGATGTTTTCATTTTGTCGACTATCTGCATATCTATTGGAGCAGTTTGTGAATTTAGATTTTTTGGAAGTTCGTTGAATGCTGTTTTTAATTCTACTTGCGAAATGTTCATTTCATCAAGCTGGTTCTTTAAGCTGTTATGGGAATTAATCATTTCTTCAAGTTTAATAACAATATCTTCAGTCGAACTTGTTTCCTCAGGTTGGTTCTCTGCAATATTTTGTGAAGGTTTCAATTCCTCTAAACTAGATTTCAATATATTTTGTGAAATATTTAATTCTTCTAACTTGTCCTTTACAACACTATGAGATGTGTGAAGTCCATGAATATTGTTTTTCACCTGATTTACTGTTATTTGTAAATTTGAAATAGAAGATTTTGTATCTTCAATTTTTGTACTAGATTTTGATATTAGATCAGTAAGTTTATCCGTATTTAATTTTTCCTTATTTTCTAGGTTGGAAAGAGTAGACTTAATACGATTAAGTTCGGAATGTAATTCTGTGATGGATAAACTAATAGAATTTTGTGTAGCTTGGAAAAGGGCAAATAATTCGTTAATATAGTTTTTATTTTGTGTATCTGAAGATGGTGATTCTAATCCGTTTTCAGCCAATTGTAAGTTAAGATTAGATTCAATTGAACGATTTCCTAATGATTCTAATACGTGAATAGATTGCTTCATCGAAAATTGTGATGACTGTAATTCTCGAATAGACGTATTCATTTCACTTTGTGATTGTTCAATACTATCCATTTTTCTCAAAATTTCTTCTAACAATTCTCTTTTTGTTGGCATAAATTTACCCCCTTTGTAATTGGATCGTACTGGAATTTTCTAGTTAATGTAAGTAAAATCTTACCACATTATTACCATTCTATATAGTGTATTCATAATCACTCAGAAATTTTACTAGATTTTAAAAATAAATTACAACATTTTAATAGAAATATAGAAGATTTTTATTACTCGATGAAATAATACCCTGAAAACAAAACTTAGATATATTTTGTGAACATATGTTTCTCTATTTTGGACATGATAAGATAGAAAAATTGTGAGGTGACGAAAGTGATTATCGAAAGGTCGTCCAATTGGAGAGAAGATTTTAATAAGCGAATTGATGAAAATGGCCCTTGGGATAGTTGGTCATTATATAAAATGAGTTATGAAATAGAAAAGATGAATTTGATTCCAGAGTTTTCTGGTCTACAAGCACCAAAATTTTTACCACATCTTCAGCTATTACCACATCAAGTGGAAGCTGCTCAAACTGTTATTGAAAAAATGAATGGGAAAGCAATTTTAGCTGATGAAGTAGGGCTTGGAAAAACGATAGAAGCTGGGCTCATTATGAAAGAATATATGATTCGAGGGTTAGTGAAAAAAGCACTTATATTAGTACCCGCTTCATTACAAAACCAATGGGTGACAGAATTAAACATTCGATTTTACATCCCAGCAATTCCATATAAAAAGAATACCCCATTAGATCATTATGATGTAGTGATTATGAGTATGGATACCGCGAAGAAAAGTCCTCATCGTGAAAAAATTTATGAACAAGATTATGACATGATTATAATTGATGAAGCACACAAATTAAAAAATAGTAAAACGCAAATTTATGAATTTGTTCAAAGTTTAAAAAAGAAATTTTGTTTATTACTTACTGCAACACCTATTCAGAATGATGTATTTGAAATTTTCTATCTCGTTTCATTATTAAAACCAGGTCACTTAGGGAATTTTGAAACATTCCAAACTTCATTTTCTGCCACAAAACACAGTTTAAAAGAAGAAAAGTATTTGAAAGAGCTCGTCAATCAAGTTATGGTGCGCAATCGAAGAGCTGAAACGGGTATTGAATGGACAAGTCGAAAAGTTAAAACAATCCCGGTTACATTTACAAAAGAGGAACGTAAAGTTTACGACATGATTTATGATTTGAAAAATGTGTCTTCCGTTTTTGGAAGCTCCTTTACGATGGTGACATTATTAAAGGAAATGTGTAGTAGTAAAGAAGCAACATTTTTAACGCTGAATAAAATGATTGAGAAGTGTATTACAAAAGAAGAAATCGATTATATTGAAAGTATTATTAATGAATTAGTGAAGCTCGAAATTAATTCGAAAGCAGAAAAAGTGTTTGAAATTATTGAACAAGCCAAAGATAAAGTACTTATTTTTACAGAATACCGTGCAACTCAAAACTACTTGCAATGGTATTTAAATACAAAAGGTATATCGAGTGTTCTATTTAACGGAAAGTTTAGTAAGAGTAAACGAGATTGGGTGAAGCAGCTATTTAGAGAAAGAGATCAAGTGTTAATTGCTACAGAATCGGGCGGTGAGGGAATCAACCTTCAATTTTGCCATCACGTCATTAACTATGATTTACCGTGGAATCCGATGAAAATCGAACAAAGAATTGGACGTGTACATCGTCTCGGCCAACAAGAAGATGTTCATATATATAATCTAGCGATTGAAGATACGATAGAACAAAAAATATTAGACTTATTAGGCGATAAAATCGATGTCTTTGAAAAAGTTGTAGGAGATTTAGATGATATTCTAGCGACTTAATATAAAAGTATCCTTATCTAAAATATGAAAGGAGTAAATCTTCATGTTCGCAACACAAGTTCATGACTACTTAAGAACGTTCTTCGGTGAGACGAATTGTGAAATAGAATACGATGAAGGTTATATGATGACGGTTCAATTAACCATTGATGTCGATAAAAGAATAATGAATCGTCCATTTTATTGGCAGTATATTGAAATGACAGGTAGTGAACCAAACCCTGCTAGATTAACATTAATTACAGATCGAACAAAAATAGACAATCCTTTCATGGGCGAAATGATTCATTTTGGTTCAAGAAGGTTAAATCAAATTTTTAAAGCGACGAAGGAACTTGGATCATTTGTTCAAATGTATGAACAAGTTCAAGTCAATCAAGCTGAAAATCGTCCAGTATTAAAACCGTATCTTTGTGTGAATTATAAAATTTCATATTACTGTGATCAAACAAAAGAAAAATTGTATTCGTTAGGTATCAATTTAATAAATGGAGATATTGAGGATCAATTCCATGATTCCATTATTAATCTCCCATTAGTGAATCAGCCACCAGAGAATGCATTTTGTTTACAATATATTATTAAGCCCCACCGTGGATTAGAAAGATTAGATGAAATGATCCAATCAATTGTACAAAATGATGACCATTCATGGGCACATGAAGCGAATAGAAGATGGGAAAGAGAACAAGAAGTATTAGACTACTTTTATGAAGGGGTAGAAGAAAAACCAGAGTGCTACGAAATTGAAAAAAAAGCACTAGAAGAACGATTCAATCCGAGAATTAAAGTAGAAATTATTAACGGAGGATTATTTTATTTGCATTCATAATTTCTTATTAAATTTATTGCACTTATTCTTATAAAAAAAGAATAGGTGCTTTTTAATATTTTCTCTATTAGCTGCATATATAAATAAATAATAATTTGATTTCAGTAAATAGTTTCGATTATTAAATTGATATCCAAATGTTTAAGACGAATTAACAAAACATCCTTTAATCTTGTGAGTAAAGTATAAGGAATACTTATTCAAAAGTGTTAAAGCTCTCATAATTTGTTTTATCCCTCCTTATTTTGCCTTCTCAATATTTGGGAAGGTATTTTTTAGTGTTTTAATCGAATGTCCTTCGTTAAGAAACGAATTATTCGGTTAATTTAGTAATAACAGCATGATTTTACAGCAAAGGAGGAACTAATGTTGAGTAGGACAAAATATTATTTAATTTTATTATCTGTACAAATCGTGGTTGCAATTATTGTTTATTTTTCATTGAGTACTGTTCCAACAGAGACAGAAGAAACACACAACGAACCTGAAGAAACTCATCAACAGGTTAACTGGACTTATGAAGAAAATGGTCCGAAAGAATGGGTGAGTATTGACCAAACATATTATTCATGTGAAGGTGGCTACGAACAATCTCCTATTAATATTCAACGTGAGAGTATTTGGGAAGATAAAACGTTTGAGCTTGAATTGAATTATTCTCCAACAAAATTTTTACTAGAAAATACAGGACACACAATTGAAGTAAAGGATACTTCTGGTAAAAATTCTTTAATGGTAGATGGAGAAGAGTATATACTGAAACAAATTCATTTTCACTTACCAAGTGAGCACCAATTAAATGGAAAAACATTTAACATGGAAGGACATTTAGTTCATCAAGCGGAAAATGGTAAAATTGCAGTTGTTGGACTGTTTATTAAAGAAGGACAAGTAAATACTGAATTGGCCGAAATGTGGTCTTTACTACCATATGAGGAAACAACAGAACCAATTGAGTTAAGTCAGTCAATTGATTTATTAGAGGTAATACCAAAAGAGAAAGATGTTTATTTATATAGTGGTTCCTTAACAACACCACCCTGTGCTGAAGGTGTAACATGGTTATTAATGGAGGAACCAGTTCAAATGTCTTCTCAGCAAATTGAAGTTTATGCAGAACTTTATGCTAATACGAATCGTCCAATTCAACCATTAAACGATCGTAAAATTTATAAAAACGATATGGAATAAAGCATAAACATGACCACTCGATTTTTGAGTGGTCATGTTTCTTTAGAAGTTTTCTTTATCAAACACTTCAACATCAATGATTCTTGCACCGATTTTATGAAGTAGTGTTTCAATTTCTTTTACTGTTTTGCTTGTCGCACCTTTACTTAAAGTGACAATAACTCTTCTTAAATACCAATCATCGTCATCAAGTGAAAGTACACAATGGATTGGATGTCTTTTCTTAATTTCTGTTAATGTTTTTGCGAGGATGCCATCTGTTTCAGGGAATGCTAGTGTTAGTGCACAGCTTCCAGTATTGTAGCCCCAAGCTTGTTCTAGAATTTCAAAAATTTTCGAGTGCGTTAAAATACCTTTAAAATCCCCATCCTCATTTAGCACAGCTAAGTATGGAAGACGTTTAATTGAGAAAAATACTTTGTAAAATGAGTCCTCTTCGTTGATATAGCCATCTTGGTCTAAAGCAAGTAGGGAGATAGGTACATCTTCTCCATGTTCTAATTGGTGTTCTAAAATTGAAACTTTATAGGCGTTTCCTATAAATCGATCATTAGAATCACTTAGTATAGGGATGCATCGATAGCCCGATTCATTTAATTTTGTTAAAACAACGGATGAAGAATCTGATTCTTTACAAAAAACAACGTCATCTTTAGATAAATATCTTTGTTTTACGATCATGTTATTCTCCCTTTCACAAAAAATCTGCCTCTATAAGTGGCTTACTTAGGACAGAATTCTTCTAAGCTACTCAACTATATATGAGCAGATTCTACCAATTATGCATAGTAATTACAATATATTTTTTATCGTTTTAATAATTAATTTAACTTAGTCATCATGCAGTGTTGGGTAAATCGGAAGGGAGACTAATTTTTGTGTCCAATTATACGCATTAGGGAATGCATCTATCGTACCTAATAACTCCCAATCCGGAAGGGGAATAACAGATAATATGTAATTTCATTAATCCGTAACAGTCTAGTACATAACAGGTAAGCAATGATAGTAGTAGAAGGAAAAATACAAAAAAGATAATTTTGATGAACAGCCATCGTTTTCAGGTTTTACTTTCAAAAATCATATAATTATCATCACCTTACTTTTCTATTGAAAACTATTAATATGCTAGATTTTGTACATTACCTAAACATTTAACATAGTTATGTGAAGAAATAGTGGCTAATAATTTGCAAAAAATTGGTATATATTTAAATCATCTCTCTCTGTAGGAAGATAAGCATAATATTTTTGAAAAGTTAGTTGATACTTTCCTCAATAGAGGGGAGCAAGGAGAACAATTATACCGGGATAAAAACATTATCCTTAGAAAAACAATGAAACATTGAAATTATCATATTCTTACGTGAGGTAGAAATTATGGTTGAAAAGTAAGAATAAATTGTTATTATTGTAATTAGAGATGGGAAAATGGAAAAAAAGGGGATATTTTATGAGTGTAGCAGCAGTTAAAGAATTGCTTCATAAAATTGAAGCAGATGGTAATGGCTTAAAAGGCTATGAAAATATCATTCAATTTGAATTTACGGATTTAGGGGAAACATATTCTGTGGAGTTTTTAGGTAATCAGGCTGTACTACTAGATGAGGCAAAAAGAGGAGCTTGTCTCGTACAAATTACGAGCGAAAACTTTGAGAAACTAGTTAAAGGCGAACTTAATCCTCAAACGGCTTTCTTTTTTGGGAAAATTAAAGCAAAAGGGGATCTCACTCAATTGTTGAAATTGAGTAGTATTCTAGACTACTATCAAAAGTAGGCAAATATTAACCCGAACCAATTATTTAGGAAATGGTTCGGGTTTTATTTTTTACTCTTGCGCGGTACTACTGCACAGATTTTATTCACATAACAGAATGTGGCGAACAAATTGTTGTTTTTTCGCTTCGCAGCGGTCAATGATTGTAAAACCAACTTTTTCTAAAAAGTGCTCAATTGGGTCAATGGATACAAATAATACCCTGTCTGCAATTCGTCTTGCATGATAGATAATCTCATACTCTTGTTCCTTTGAAATATGAGAGTATATATTATAAGGTAAGTCAATAATGGCTACATCGTAATGTTCTTGTACTTCAGATATAGGTCCTTTTGTAACGACTCCATCAAGTTCAAAGTACGCAATATTTTCTCTGGCACCGATACAAACGAAAGGACTGATATCTCTTCCTACAATGTTTATTCCCATTGAAAGTGCCTCAATTAACACGGTTCCAATACCACAGCACGGGTCAATTGCTCGAACATTTTCGATTTTTGGAATGGCAATGTTACTAATAGCCCTAGCTAATCTAGTATTAAGCGCTGTCGAATAACTTTTTGGTTTATGTACATGTTTACGCCAAATCGATTCACTTCTTACATAATGACCAAAATACCAACGATTTTCGAGAGATATTAAACCGAAAACTACATCTGGATGATCCAGTTCAGGTTCGCCTTCTATACATAAACCAATCTCACGTTCAATTGATCTTCTTTCTGGATGAGGGATTTTTTTTGTTTCACCTAAACCCATTTTATTTAAACAGATCACTTTATAGGTTGACTGTTCGAGATTCAAGACTTTCACGGCTTCTTTTATGTCCGCTACTGTGTCTCCCTCAAATAAGATTTCAATACGGTCTTGTATAAATGGACTACGATCAGGATTTACATCAGTATCGCTCCATAAATAATTCAACTCTGTATCAAAACCAAATAATGCTCGCATTTCCATACGACATAAATCAAATTCTTCTACTTGATGAACATAGGTGTAAATATAAGTAGACTTCTTTTCTAAGTTGTACAATAATTTCATCCTTTTTTATGGCTATTGCTGTTCAATATCCTTAACTAATGTCCTAACAAATTCGTAAGTAAGTGAAAGCGCATCGCCAATTGTCATTTCTTCGCTGAATCCTTGAATATAATCTAATGGAATATTTAAGTCCCAAATTCCTTCGTCGCCAGAGAAACTTGCACTAAAATATTTATTCTCACCTATTAAATTCTCGTTAAAATAGTTTTTAATCGCTGCTGTATATTTTTTCTGCATGCGAAGTCCTAGTAGGGCAGTATAGGTTTGAAAAACGTCATCCAATTCAATCGAGATTGCATCTACTTTAATCTGGTCAAAAGTAGGGGACTCGATATAGATAAATTCATTTGGATGTTTTTTTACATGTTGTAAAGGTGTGCTTAAGAATTCCAATTGCTCAGAAGATATAACATCTTCCGTTTCTTTATCGCAACGTTCAATAATTACTTCAGATAAATGTAAATTCACTTTTTAATCCTCCTAAATCTCATTCAATCCTTATTATTACCATGATTGAATCCCATCATCATTTGTATACCTCATGAAAGCAACTTCTTTATTTTAGCATTTGAGTACAGTTTTCACCATTAACAAATCTATTAATCCAAATTAGTAATGAAATTGAAGATAAATATTTTATTTCGAAAGGGTATATGTTACAATTTTATTAACAAATTGTGACTAACTTGTGAACTTAATGCGCGAAACAGAATATTATTGAATAAAAGGAGTGAAATGATGGTGAAATTTTTTAAAATTTTTTCTATAACACTATTTGCACTAGGATTTCTTCTGATCGGTTTAAGCTTTTTTGGTAGCGTTTCCATTTGGTTTGGTATTGAATTAGTTAAAGGTGGCTTTTACGTATTAATTCTTGGACTATTTATGAACATACTAAAACATGTTGATGAAAGAGAAAAAAATACAAATATGAAAAAAGCTTGAGAACAAGTCTCAAGCTTTTTATATTACATATCCCATAGAAGGATTAATAATGTACCAAATACAGTAACGAGGGCGATGATCGCACCATAGAAAATTGTTGTGTAAATAGACAGACCATCTTTTGTTTCACCAGCATGCATAAATACTACAAGTTGTAATAAGGCTTGAGCAAATGCTGTAACTAGTAGAACGATCATTCCAACAGAAAATGACATGTTTGTAAAGTAAACTAGCATTGCGACAACTGTAAGAACTAAAGAAAAGACAAAGCCCATTACCTGTTTAGCGGGAAATAATTCTTTCATATTACATCATCATTCCTTTCAGATAGATGAAGCTGAAGATAAAGATCCAAACAACATCTAAGAAATGCCAGTAAAGAGAGAAGATGAATGACTTATTTGCATTTTCAGGTGTTAAACCACGTTTTTTAACTTGAAGGATGATGAATGTTCCCCAGAACAAACCTAACGTTACGTGGGCACCATGTGTGCCTAATGTTGTCATAAGAGCTGCGGTAAATGCACTTGTTTGATAAGTTGCACCTTCATGATAGTAAGTCATGAATTCAAAGATTTCTGTACCTAAGAATCCTAAGCCGAGTAATAGGGTAATACCAAAGAAAGTTAACATCGCATTTTTGCGACCAAGTCTCATAGCATGAATCCCTAATCCAATTGTAAAACTACTTGTTAATAAAACAAATGTTTCTATTAAAACAGGTGTAATTTCAAAGATTTCTCCAGGTGTTGGACCGCTACCTGTGCGACCTTCTAACGTGAAGTAAGCTGTGAAGAGGGTAGCGAATAACATAATTTCGGCACCAAGGAAAATCCAAAATCCTAGAATATTTAACTGATTTTGATCTGTACTATACTCTAGTGGCTTTGTGTGATCGAGTTTCACTACCTTGCACCTCCTCGTATTGCGATTCAATTTCGTTAATTTCTTTTACGTGAATATGGCGTCCATGATCTTTTTCAAATGAACGTAAAGTCATACATACAAAGATACCGATTAATGAAATTACTGCTGGAACCCATAAAGCAAAGATGAATGAGAATCCGGCAACAAAGAAGATAATCCCCATTATGAATGGAACGCCGCTATTGTTTGGCATGTGAATATCTTTAATTTCACCAGTAAATAATTTGTGACCTTTTTTCTTAGAATCCCAGAATGCTTCACTTGAAGCAACTTGTGGAAGTCTTGCAAAGTTATATTCAGGCACTGGAGTGTGAGTTGCCCATTCTAAAGAACGTGCATCCCATGGGTCACTACCAATGTCACGTGGTGAGTTTTTGAAACTATAGTATACGTTATAAACGATTGTTAAGAATCCAATCGCCATTAAACCAGCACCGACAAATGACATCATGTTTAATGGACCAAAACCAGTTGCTTCTGAGTAAGTGTACATACGACGTGCTTGACCGTCTAAACCAGTAATATACATAGGGAAGAAGGCAAGAACGAAACCTACAGTTAGTAACCAGAAAGTAGATTTACCGATTTTTTCATTTAGCATGAAGCCAAAGAATTTTGGCCAGTAATAAGTTAATCCAGCTAACATCGCAAATACAACACCAGGAATAATTGTATTGTGGAAGTGAGCTACTAAGAACATTGTATTATGGTATTGGTAGTCCGCAGCAGACATAGCAAGCATTACTCCAGTAACCCCACCAATTGTGAATAGTGGAATAAATCCTACTGAGTAAAGCATTGGAACAGTAAAGCGGATTTTCCCTTTCCACATTGTAAATAACCAGTTAAAGATCTTAACCCCTGTTGGAACAGCAATCGCCATTGTTGTAATAGAGAAGATACTGTTTGTAAGAGCTCCTTGACCCATTGTAAAGAAGTGGTGAGTCCATACTAAGAATGAAAGTAGGGAAATTAACACCATAGACCATACCATTGATTTATAACCGTATAAGTTACGTCCAGAGAACGTTGAGATAATTTCACTGTAAAGACCGAATGCAGGCAATATTAAAATGTAAACTTCAGGATGTCCCCATACCCAGAAGAAGTTCGCCCAAAGCATATCCATACCACCATTAGTAGTAGTAAAGAAGTTTGTGCCAAATAAACGGTCAGTTGTACCCATTAATAGAGCAACTGTTAATACAGGGAATGCGAATACGATAATTACGTTAGCAATAAATGCTGACCAAGTAAACATTGGCATTTTCATCAGTGTCATGCCAGGTGCCCGCATTTTTAAGATTGTTGTCATCATGTTAATCCCTGTCATTAAAGATCCAATACCAGAAATTTGGATTGCTAACATGTAATAGTTCGTACCAACAGATGTACTAAAATCGTTACCTGCTAGAGGGAAGTATGATGTCCATCCTGCATCAGGAGAACCACCAACTACGAATGAAATATTAAATAACATAGCACCAGCAAAGAATAACCAGAAGCTAAGTGCGTTTAATCGAGGGAACGCTACGTCACGAGCCCCAATTTGTAAAGGTACTATTAAGTTCATGAAGGCAAAGATAAATGGCATCGCCATGAAGATAATCATAACAACCCCGTGAGTTGTAAAGATTTCATTATAATGTTGTGCGTCTAACAATTTCATCTCAGGTGCAGATAATTGTGCACGCATTAATATTGCGTCTGCGCCACCACGGAAAAGCATTAGTAGGGCAGAGATTAAATACATAATCCCGATTTTCTTATGGTCTACAGTTGTAAACCATTCACGCCATAAATAACCCCATTTTTTAAAATATGTGATCCCAACTACGATTCCGATTGATACTAATGCAATCGCAACCATTGATGCGTAAATCATTGGACTTGGATGAGGTATGGCAAATCGTTCAAAGAATTCCATCCTAGTTGCTCCTTTCTAGATCAAAGATTAGTCTATGAATCTAGTTTTTTTATATAAATTAATGACCGCTGTGTTTTGACTCTTCATGTGAAGAATGATCATCTTGATTTGTTTCTGTTTCTGTTTCTGTTTCGTCTGCTTCAGAATCGTGATTATGTTCTGGAGCTGGACTAAAATCTAAATGTGTACCTGTGAATGTCATTTGACCTAAATGACCAGGTTCTAATAGTTTGTTAAATTCTTCTTCCGTGATTGGATCGGCAGTTTCATGAACTTCCTCAACCCACTCATCGAAATCTTTTTGTGACATCGCAGTTACATTAAATGTATTTTCTGCGAAACCTTTACCACTAAAGTTTGCGTTTCGACCCCAATATTCACCAGGCTCATCTGCAGCTAAATGTAAAGTTGTGACCATGTCGGCCATTGCGTATTTTTGTCCACCAAGTTGTGGAATCCAGAAGCTTGTAATTGGACCATAAGAGTAAAGTTTAAATTCAAGTGGTCGATCAGTTGGTATATATAAGTAGTTCACTGTTTCAATTCCTTCTTCAGGATAACTAAAGTGCCATTTCCAATCAGAAGATGATGCATAAACAACTAAAGGTTCTTGATCCTCATAACCTACTGGAGCAGATTCCACTATATAGTTACTTTTAACTGAGACAAATGATAGGAATGCTACAATTATTACTGGAATACCTACACAAATTGCTTCGACCCAAATATTACCCTCAATATGAGGTGGTTCGTAATCGGCAGGTTGTTTTGACGCGCGATATTTAAATAGAATAACTACTAAAATTACTAGAACAGCAATTACAATTCCTGACATAATGAAAATTGATAACATAATGTCACTGGCTTGCCTTGCTGCTTGTGGACCTTTTGGATCTAAAACTAACAGTGGTTCACAGCCTGCAAGAATTGCTGCAAGTGCAGTTAATGAGGCTAACAATGCCCATTTCATTTTCATAAAGATACTCCTTTCCTAAATACGTACCAAAAATCTATTACATAATGATCTCTTATAATCATTAAATTCATTTTAATAGAATAATTTCATTTTAAAAACGTTTTCACTGTGACAATAGTGTTTAATTCATAATTTAGTCACTTATAGTTTGAAAAAAAGACATAATTTTTTTGGGAACTGTGAGGTATTTACTTGCATTTTAAAAAACACCGTGAAATGAGAGAGAAATTTTTGAAAAGGCTTCCAATTCTGTATCTATCAGTATTTATAAGGAATTAAATGCTAGGTTAGTTCACTGTTTGTGATAGTAGAAAAAGTGAAAATAGAAATTTTATTAATGAATAAAGGAATTTTGTTCATATTGTAGAAATATTAAGAAAGTTTGAGTTTCCGCTTTAAAATTATTATTCACGAATAATAAATATGGAGGTTTTCAATGAATAATGGATCAGAGTTACTTGTCGGAAAAGTTTACTTTCAATTAAAAGAGCACCACAATTTTGACTGGTTAGATGAAATGGGAAATGTATTTAAAGTGTTTCAACACCAAGATTCGGGAAATATTAGTTTCGGAATAGAGGCGGATGGGATTAAAAAGTTTGTGAAATATGCCGGCGCAAAAACAATGAACTTTAAAGGTGAACCAGAACAAGCGATTAACAACTTAAAGGAATGTGTGGCAGTATATCAGGATTTATCTCATCCTTATTTAGTGAAGTTACTCGATCATTTTCAAGTAGGGAAGGGGTATGCTTTAGTTTTTGAATGGTTTGAAGGTGAAAACCTACATCCTCATTGGTCTTTTCCACCACCATTAAAATACAATCACCCAGAATCGCCTTATTTTCGTCATAAACAATTACCATTAAGTGAACGGCTAAAATCATTCCAAAGTATTTTAGAATTTCATGTACATACAGAGAAAAAAGGATATGTAGCAGTGGACTTTTATGATGGAAGTATTCTTTATGATTTTGAGAACAATGAAACTAAAATTTGCGACATCGATTTATATAGAAAGAAACCATTTATAAATACAATGGGAAGAATGTGGGGATCAAAAAGATTTATGTCTCCTGAAGAATTTGAATTGGGTGCAGTAATTGATGAGCGAACAAATGTGTTTAATATGGGGGCTATTGCCTTTGGATTGTTTGGTGCGGAACTAGATCGTTCCTTCTTAAAATGGGATGCTGGGGATGACTTATACAATGTGGCAATGAAGGCGGTAAGTGAAAAACGATTGGAGCGATTTGCTTCTGTTGAGGAATTCTACTTAACTTGGCTAGAAAATGCAAATAAATAATTTAAATGAAAAAATCGGCCTTGATTATTTAGTCAACGCCTGGACAGCAGCATTCTAATATTGTCACTGGCTAAAATTACCGGTTGTTTCTATTATATAGTTATACTATAATAAAAACAGAATACAAGCGATTCAAAAAGAAAACCGTTTCCGTTAGGTGTTGGTATCACTTAACATGAGGAAACGGTTTTTTATTTTTGTTTTCCAAAAATTAATAGTTCTTTTTGTTTTGATATGAAAATATCAATTAGTATAATAGTTTTTGTCGTTCAATATGTATACATAAGTGTTACCCTAAATAAAAATTACATAGAAATGGAGGAACTAAGATGGAATTCATACATAAATACCTCCTGGATTCAGGCATTGATGATGTTTGGGCTGATTATTTGGCTTTAGGAATTATGATTGTAGCCATTGCGATCATTTGTATAATTGCAAATTTTATTTCTAAAAAAGTGGTTATTCGCTTAATCACTCATATCGTCAATAATAATAAATACAAATGGGACAATGTTCTGTTAGAGCGAAAAGTCTTCCATAAGCTTTCTCACATAGTTCCAGCGATGATTATTTATTACTTTGGCCAATCGTTTCCTGCTTACGCTTCAATGATTGAAAAGTTTGCAGTTCTGTATCTTATTCTTGTAATCATTAGTGTCATTAATAGTTTACTTAGTGCAGTGAATGATATTTATCAACATTTTGAAATCTCTAAAGTAAGACCGATTAAGGGATATGTTCAGGTTGCAAAGATTGTTCTATTTATCGTTGGAACAATCGTTATTGTTGCCAATTTAATAGGAGAAAGTCCATTAATTATTTTAAGTGGTATTGGTGCACTTTCGGCTGTATTCATGTTAATTTTTAAAGATTCTATTTTAGGATTTGTCGCTGGTGTTCAATTAAGTAGCAATGATATGGTTCGTGTTGGTGACTGGATTGAAATGCCGAAGTTTGGTGCAAATGGTGATGTGATCGACATTTCATTAAATACAGTAAAAGTACAAAACTTTGATCGTACAATTACGATGATTCCAAGTTACGCACTAATCTCAGACTCATTTATTAACTGGAGAGGGATGCAAGCTTCCGGGGGACGTCGTTTAAAACGATCGTTATTAATTGATACAACGAGTATTTCGTTTTGTTCAGAAGAGTTCATTGAAAAATGTAAAAGTATTCATTACTTAAAGGATTATATTGTGGAGCGAGAAAAGGAAATCGCGGAATTTAATAAGAAGAATCAGATTGACCGTAGTAATTTAGTCAATGGAAGAGCACTTACTAATATCGGTGTATTTCGTGCCTATATACAAAATTACTTAAAAAATCATCCTGGAATTCATAAGGAATCGACATTAATGGTGCGACAATTAGAACCAACTGAAAATGGAGTGCCTTTAGAGATTTATGCATTTGCAAATACAACGGTTTGGGTTCAGTATGAAACGATTCAATCAGATATTTTTGATCATTTATTTGCCGTAGCTCCTGAATTTGAGCTTCGTATTTTCCAAAATCCTTCAGGAAATGATTTGAAGGCAGCATTAACTATTAATAAACAGAGTGAAACATTGATTTCATAAATAAAACCCGTTTCTGTTAGTAAAATTTCTAATAGAAACGGGTTGTTTTATTAACTTCGTTGAATCATTTTTTCTCCACGAAAATAGACAGCTTTTATTTTTTCTATATCAACAATTTCTAACCCAGGAACTCCTTCTGCCACAAGGAAATTCGCATCTTTACCAATCTCTAAACTACCAAAAAGGTGATCTTTTTCAAGTATTTTTGCTGGGGTAGATGTGATGAGTGAAAGGGTGTTGTTTTCGTTATATCCACATGCTATTAATTGTTTCATATATGGATGGGCAATGGCCATTAATGAATCTGGACCAATTAATCCTTCCAACACTTTTGGGAAGGACACCGTGTTTTCGTGTGGTGGTAAATATCCATCGCTTGAAATGGCAACCGGAATTCCTAAATGAATCATGTAGATCACTTCATCAATCGTATTTGGAGGTAAATGAGTTCCACCAAGTGGTGTAGCAACAATTTTGACACCTTGTGTTGATACCCGCTCCATTTGTTCTTTTGTTATTCCGTGTGCGTGATGAAGTACATCAAACTGGGCATTTAGTGCCATGTCTATTCCTTCTTTACCAGCTACATGGGTACCAATCTTTTTATTCATCGAATGAAAGATAGAAACAATTCGATTGAGTTCTTCTTGAGAGTAAATAATCTCCCCAGCATTCGGTACAAGATCTTTTGTGAAATTTGCAGGAGTGGCATTAATAAAGACATTCTCTCCGCCAAATTCACTGTGGTTTGCAATTTCTTTAACAATTTCAGGGTCTACTAATTGCTCTCTTGCCACTGCAAGTGAACCTGTAACCGAAGTAAAATGTAGTAGCGTTTCTAAACCAATTGAGATACTAGTCGTTGCAAATGAAAAATCGATTGGAAAGTCTCTTATAGATTGTTTTAATGTTGAGATTTCACAAGACAACATGGGACTACCGCAAATTTGTTCACCAAGAGCTGTAATTCCAGAAGCAAGAGATTTTAATAAAATTGCTTTCGCTGCAAGAATTTGCGTTTCTTTTGTTATGGGATAGTGAGAAGAAGGGGCGAATTCTAGTAAATGAGTGTGACAATCAATAAGACCTGGAGTTATGACAGAATCTTGATAATCTACGCTAGGGATCGAATCACCGTATTTTACTTTAATTTCTTCTGCTAGCCCAAGATCCGCAATCTTTCCATCTTGGATTAACATGGCACCATCCACGATTGTGCCGGTATTTGATACAGTTACAATTTTACTTGCTTTCACGATAAAAATTGACAACGCTTACACCACCAAAAATGGAGTGACAACAAAACCTAAGAACCATGCAGTAGCGAAACGAATGACAAGACCAACTAATGCTGCTTCAATCACATCTTTTTCTTTCAAACTAGAGCATTCACGCCAAGTTAAAGGCATTTGGCCAAAAATGACGGAAAGTGGTAATCCGGAATTGGCAATAACAAAAGAACCGACAACTAACCCTGGTGGAATTGTACTTGCATATTCGGCAAGTTGTGCAACAGCAAGAGTCGGAGCAGCAAGGATGGAAACAATCCCTGATGCAGGATCAATACTTAAATAAGTTAAAGTAACCGTTAATACTGAATTAATGAATGCCCACACACCGATAAATTTCAAAATCCCAATAACAAAGAACACAGCGGCAACTGCTGGGATGATCACTAATAATAAAAGCTCTGTTCCTTCTTTAGCTGACTGAAATAAAGTTTCAAGTGGCTTCGTTTTTGGAGTGAAGCGTGGAAGTTCATGTAAATCTACTTTTCTTGTATTACGATAAATTGTTTTTGAAAGAATGAATGGGACGACAATGAGAGGTACAAATATAGAAAGAATAATAATAGGGAATAAATTAATTCCCGCAGCAGTAAGGGCAAGTAACCCTAATACAAAGGTTGCAAAGGATTGTGGTGATTGAATCATGGTAGCAACAGCAATTTTCTGTTCATCTTTTGTGGCATTGGCTTTAACTAATACTGGTGCTGCGATTTTACCAGCGGCATTGATGTCACCCAAAATATTATAAATACTTGGAATTATAACTGTCGGATTAATGAGCATCCATTTCATAATAGGTACGAAAAGACGAATCAATCCATCTGTAAAACCAAGTCGCTCTAAAATTCTACCCAAGATAACACTAACAATAATAGCAATACCAACTGTTCCTGTTAAGAAAATCGGCACTACCACGTCGTACACTTCTTTAATCGTCAAGTCGAACAACTGTGACAGTGAATTTGGTGCAAATAGTAATGCAATTAGTGCAATTAAAACAATCACTAATCATACCACTTCAATGGGAGCCCAAGACTTTCTTGAATTGTGCATCTGCACACCTCCATTCTTTTTACTATAGTATGTTGTGGGTTTGTGAATGTGAGGCTCTTATAAAATGCGGCATGGTTCCAGATTGATACGAAATTGATTCATTATTATGTAATAAATAATAAAACCAAATGAAACCGCTTCTTCAATAGAAGAATATATACCTGCTCCAACTCCAGCATATAAAGCTGTTCCTAAAGCGGCAGATTCTTTTACAACAGGCACATTTACTTTAATACCTAATGGAAATTAATAATTATGTAAAAAAAACCGTCTAGTGTCTTAATAACACTGACGGTTTTTATTGTTGATTTTATAACGAATCAATAAATCGTTTAATACGCTTCACAGCTTCTTGAAGTTGTTCTAGTGAAGATGCGTATGAACAACGGATAAATCCTTCACCGCTTTCTCCGAATACATCCCCTGGAACAACAGCAACACTTTCTTTCATTAATAATTGTTCTGCAAATTCCTGTGAGCTTAGCCCTGTAGACTCAATAGAAGGGAAGGCGTAGAACGCTCCTCCAGGTTCGTGACATGTCAAACCGATTTCATTGAAGGATTGAACGATGAAATTACGGCGACGACGGTAGCTTTTCACCATCTCATCAATATCAGGTCGTCCATTTCTTAAAGCTTCAACTGCAGCATATTGAGACATTGTTGATGCACAAAGTAATGAATATTGGTGAACCTTTAGCATGGCACTTGAAATCTCTACTGGAGAGCAAACAAATCCAAGACGCCATCCTGTCATAGCGAAGCTTTTTGAGAATCCAGAAACTAAGATTGTTCTTTCTCTCATTCCATCCATTGCAGCCATACTTGTGTATTCTTCATCATAAGAAAGCTCGGCATAAATTTCATCAGCAATAATGAGTAAATCATGCTCAATAGCTAAATTCGCAATAGCTTGTAATTCCTCTCTATTCAACATTGTCCCAGTTGGGTTGTTTGGTGAACAGAGCATAATCGCTTTTGTTTTTGGTGTAATGGCACCTTCTAATTGACTTGCTTGAATTTTAAAATCATGTTCTTTCGTAGCTTGGACTTTAACTGCTACGCCTCCAGCTAATTCTACCATTGGGACATAGGATACGAAGCAAGGTTCAACGACGATGACTTCATCACCTGGATCTAAAAGGGTTCTCATTGCCATGTCAATTGCGGAACTAGCACCTACTGTGACGATGATTTCGCTCTTTGGACAATATTCCACATCAAATGTAGACTTCATGTAATTTGCAATCTCTTCACGTAACTCGATGATCCCGGCGTTTGGTGTATAAGAAGTAATGCCACGTTCAAGAGAATTAATGGCAGCTTCTCGAATATGCCAAGGAGTAACAAAGTCAGGTTCACCTACACCTAAAGAGATGACATCTTCCATTCCAGCAGCCAAATCAAAGAATCGGCGAATACCAGATGGTTTTAATTCGGTTGCGATTTTAGAAATATAAGTAGTTCTTGTTGTTTTCATTAAGGGGACACCACAATTCTTTGATCTTTGTTAGTTTCATTTTCTAGTATGATTCCATCATGTTTATATTTCTTTAAGATAAAGTGAGTTGTTGTAGAAATAACAGAATCTAATGTAGATAATTTTTGTGATACAAAATTTGCCACTTCATTTAATGATTTACCTTCAACAGTAATTGATAAATCATAAGTACCAGACATTAAATAAACCGAACTCACCTCATCAAATCGATAAATACGTTCAGCGATTTCGTTGAAACCAACACCACGTTTTGGTGTAACTTTCACGTCAATCATTGCACGGACACCAGGATGATTTTCAACCTTTGTCCAATCGACTAGGGAAATGTATCGTACAATCACTTTATTGTCTTCCAACTTTTTGATTGTTTGTTCGGTTTCTTCTACTGTTAAGCCGACCATTTTGGCTAAAACATCTGTGGCTATACGTGCATCGCTTTCTAAAATCTCAACAATTTCCATTTCTTTCGGCGATAATTTCATTGAAAGACCTCCAAAGTGAATAATATTATTTGAATCATAAAAATTATAATAGCTATGACGGTTCAACAATTCAATATGTTTCAATAGATTGTTCGAAATTTTTATATTCAAATACTATTCTGTGAGAATGGGTTAAAATACTCGTTACAAATAAAAACAAGGAACTCTGTTTGAAGGAGTTCCTTGTTGCTTTAATGAATTAAGTTGTTTTAATTTCTTTTAACGTTGCAAAATATGGCATTTGACCAGGGCGGAACAGTGTTAGTAAAATTCCATCTTGTTCTAAGATCTCACCATTTTTGTATGCTTCATAGTCAATGCCAAATGGGACAAGTAGGGAATACTTAAAGAATTCCTTTTCAGTCAGTTTCATTTCAGCAAACTCAGTACCAGCAAGTTCTGGTGATTCCTTTAAAATACTGTAGATTTGTTTTTGTTCCTCTTGTTGAATACGCTCTTCAAACCATAATTTGCGCGGTTGGAATTGTTGTTTCGATAGGTAATCAAGCTTCATTAAACTGCGAACTACTGATAGATTAACATGTGGTTGTGTTAGTAAAAACTTTTCTAATCGGTTGAATAGATCTTCTAATTGGTGACCAATTCTCGACCAACCTTTTTCTTCCCAGAAAGTACCGAAGTTTTGGAAGAAGTCAAAAGGTGTTTCAAATCCTTCTGTTACTAAATATTCAATCGTGTTGTCCATTCGGTGGTCATTCCAATATTTTTCTAACACGTCTTCAGCTTGTTTTATACGAATGATTTCATCGAATGTTAAAACATTATTCGAGAAGATTTCATAGGGTGCAATATCCAGGTAAGTGTAGCCATATTTTTCTGCTTCGACACGAAGTCCAGTTCCACGAAGTAATTTCAAGAATCCTAGTTGTAATTCTTCTGGGCGCATTGCAAACACATCATTGAATGTTTTTCGGAAGCTATTATAATCCTCTTCAGGAAGTCCTGCGATTAAATCTAAATGCTGGTCAATTTTGCCACCATCTTTAACCATTGTCACCGTACGTTTTAATTTTTCAAAGTTTTGACGGCGTTTTACTAGTTCATTTGTTTCATCGTTTGTTGACTGTACTCCAATTTCAAAACGGAATAAACCTTTAGGTGCATTGTTATTTAAAAATTGAATTACTTCTGGACGCATAATATCAGCTGTAATTTCAAATTGGAAAACTACACCTGGCTTATGTTCATCGATTAAGAATTGGAACATCTCCATTGCATAGCTTCGACTAATGTTAAATGTGCGGTCAACGAATTTAATTGTTTTTGCTCCATTGTTCATTAAATAGCGAATGTCTTCTTTAATTTTCTCACGATTAAAGTAACGAACACCTACTTCAATAGAAGAAAGACAGAATTGGCAACTAAATGGGCAACCACGGCTTGTTTCAATATATTGAATTCGTTTTCCAAGGTGAGGGAGATCCTCCTCAAAACGATACGGGCTTGGTAATTCTCGTAAGTCAACCTTCGATGGTTGCGGATGAATTTTAAAATTGCCATCTTCTAAATAGCAAACACCTGGAACTTCATCTAATGGTATTTCTTCATTTAAATACTTCAGTAATTGCTTAAATGAAACCTCGCCTTCTCCCATAATAATGAAATCCACTTCATTTTCTAATCTACGAACCCAATAGTTAGAATCATACGATACTTCTGGTCCACCTAATACGATTTTTGTTTGTGGGGAAACCGTTTTAAGCATTTTTACAACACGAATCGTTTCTTCTATATTCCAAATATAACAACTAAAACCTACAACATCTGGTTTATGTTGGTAAAGGTCCGTCACAATATTAAACGTTGGGTCTTTGATCGTATATTCAACGATTGTAGGGTTAAATTCAGGTAGCGCGGCCGCTTTTAAATAACGAATCGCAATGTTCGTATGGATATATTTCGCATTAAGCGTTGTTAAGACGATATTCATTGACTTAGTAAATCTCCTTTATATACACGTACTATGATAACTATATGATTTTAGCAGTAATTCAGAATTTGTGCTAGTTTAGTTGTGCTTTTTGACGTAGGTGATATGGATTACATTAACTTTAGGTTATTAATTGCCATAATTCCAAAATCCAAACAACCTTATATTTTTATACATAACTCGAAAATTCAGCGGAACAATAAGGGGAAAATTGGAGGTGAATAAAAAACTTGGAAAAAAAGAAAATCAAACAATTTTTCAAACAACTTATTGTAGAGGAGCGCCCTCCATTTGAAGAAGCTGCACAAGAGGATAATTTGTTAAATAAAAAAACCATATAATCATGCATCCCTTTCTTTTGATGATAAACTAAATGAAGTTTATAGTTTCGGGAGAAAATCCGTTCGAAATCCGTTTCGTGGAGGATTCGTAAAAGAAAATATGCAATCAAAATTGTTTCGAAGATCCAAATGTGCGATTTATTCATTTGAAATTACAGATGAACAAATTAGTGAAATGAAACAATTTATACAATCTATTGAAGCTGAAAGAGAACAATATAGTTATAATTTTATAGGATTATTTGGGTTTATTAATAATAAACCGATTAATAGAAAAACAAATATATTTGTTCACAGTTTGTGGCAACAGTATTAAGTGTAAGTAATATTTTTGTCTTTAGAAAAATCACCTTCACTGATTGCTCCGAATGACTTTGAACAATTATGTACATCTAAAAAAGTATATGAGGGCAATCTTTATGATTATCTAATTGAAGCAATAGAGGAATCAGTTAGAGTAGCAAAACGAAATCCCTATGTTAAAAAGTACACCTTACAATGAGATGAGTATACTTTTTTTGATGTTTTAATAAGAGTATAATAGGTGAAGTCTTCTTATTAAAAGAAAAGTAAATTTTGAAATTGGATTGGAGTACATTTGTGAACGAGAAGGATTATGACGAACTTTTACATATACAAACTGAAGGAAATAAACACGAAGTAAACGATTCGATTTATTATCATCCCTATGAACCTACACCATATATTGCACTGGAATGTTTATTTAAAGAATATGAGATGAGTGAACAAGATTGTATTGTCGATTTTGGTTGTGGAAAAGGTCGACTGAACTTTTATCTTCATTATTTATTTCATTCTCGAGTGACAGGAATTGAAATGAACGAAATTTTTTACCGTGAGGCATTGAAAAATAAAGAGCGATATTTGATGAAATTGAAATGTGACCCTAGAACTATACAATTCCACTGTTGTAAGGCAGAGCAATATGAAATTCTTCCTAAAGAGAATAAATTTTATTTTTTCAATCCATTTTCGATCCAAATCTTTATGAGAGTAGTAAATAATATATTGCGCTCATTTGAAGCTGTAAATCGGCATATGGATATTATTTTATATTATGCTTCAGATGAGTATCGATATTTTCTAGAATACCAAACGTCATTTGAATTAATAAAAGAAATTGAGATTCCAGTTTTGAATGAAAAGAATGTATTTGAACGATTTTTAATTTATCGTTTACGTAAAGAATGGTAGGTGTTGCAAAATGGTAAAGAGATGTGATTGGGTAACAAAAGAGCCGCTTTATATTGAGTATCACGATAAGGAATGGGGTGTTCCTGTATTCGATGATCGTCAGTTATTTGAAATGGTTTGTTTAGAAGGTGCGCAGGCAGGTTTAAGCTGGTGGACAATTTTGCAAAAACGTGAAAATTACCGACAAGCTTTTGATAATTTTGAAGCTGAAAAAATTGTTCTGTATTCAGATGAGAAAATTCAAGAGCTACTACAGAATCCGGGAATTGTTCGGAATCGGTTAAAAGTTCAAAGTGTCATTACAAATGCAAAAGCTTTTTTAAAGATTCAAGAAGAGTATGGTTCCTTTTCGAATTACATATGGAAGTTTGTAGACCACAAACCTATTGTGAACGAGTGGAAAACGATTAAAGAAGTACCAGCAACAACTGAAATTAGTGACAAAATGAGTAAGCAACTTAAAAAAGATGGATTCAAATTTGTCGGTAGTACGATTTGCTATTCTTTTATGCAGGCAGTTGGTATGGTAAATGATCATACTTTAGAATGTATTTGTCATTCGTCGAATTCGAATCGACATAATATTTTTATGTAAAGTAAAAGGAAACAAGCTGATTTTACTTTAATTAAAGTTTCTTTAACTTTTAAATAATTTAATGGTATAAAATCCTTTCAGAATCACACGTTATAAACTATGGAAAAGGTAATTCCACAAACTAGTCTATTTATAAAGGTTGCTGGTTAAATGAACTTGTTTCGTGGTGATGCACATAAAATCTATCGTCGTCTAAAGAAAAATTCACAATCGATTCATCAATCGAAATATTTACTAGAAGTAAAAGAAGTTCGTGATTTTTATGAATCCATGGAAAGTGATATTCTAAAATTGATTTTTTACCGTTTGATCAAAGAGAAAAATGGTTCTGGAATGATTCCAATCTATGTTTCATCGATTCCATTTTTATTTTTATTTTTCTCACAACATTTAGATAAGATCTTATTTGCAGACGGAAGTCGTAATTGGATGATTTTCATCTTAATCTATATTATTGGAATTACTTTTAGCCTTTTTCTTCACTTTCGTGAAAAGGCATGGGCTTCCTGTCACATTGAAATTATTCAGGATATTTTAGTTTCAAGAAATGATAAAATGATTAATTTGGATGACTAAACGAGTGTTTCACACTTAATAGGTGATCGAGATTACGCATTCATATTAGGGTGCGTATTTTTTATTGTTTATTGTGTATGGACATAATTTCCGGGAATTTCCCCAGTTCATTTCCCAGGGAAGCGCAGGATTTGACAAGGTTACGTCGATTTTGATGTGAGTGGATAGGTGTTTTCATATCGAAATTTGTCAATCTGAAAAGAACAGAAAGATAAAATGTTGAAAAGTAGTTTAAATATTCAGAAAATTTTAGAATGTATTTCCGGAAATGTTTCCTTTTAAGGAAATGTATACATAGATTTTTTTAGAGGAAATTCGCAATTTTAACCGAATATGTATTAAGCGTTCAAAAGCTAAAACAAATGGGGAGTAGTATATGAATCTAACAACAGAGAGATTAACGATTCGGAAATTTGAAACAACAGATTGGAAAGCCGTATATGAGTATACATCAGATCCAATCGTGATGGAGTTTATACCTGAGGGCGTATTTTCAGAAGAAAATGCCAAGCAGTTTGTATTAGAAAATATGGGGGAACATCCGGAAAAGTTCCCAGTGATTTTGACGGAAGAAAATGCCCTAATTGGACATATGGTATTTCATAAATACTTTGGAAATCATACGTTTGAGATCGGATGGGTGTTTAATCCGAAATATTATAATAAAGGCTACGCAACAGAAGCAGCATATGCCCTTTTAAAACATGGTTTTGAAAATTTGAACTTACATCGAATTATTGCAACATGTCAACCAGAGAATCCACCTTCATACCGCATTATGGAGAAGATAGGGATGAGAAGAGAAGGCTTTTTCAAAAAATGTATTCCACACGGCGATGAGTGGTGGGATGAATATTATTATGCGATTTTACGAGAAGAGTGGAATGTGTAATCAGGATTTGTTAAATAAATCAATTTACGGATCGTTTCTATTTAGATGATGTCTATAGAAAAGTAAGCTACTTTCATTTTTGTGGCTTACTCTTTTTAATTTGAGTTGGGAAATCGCGTTCGATTTGAGCGATTTTATTTCCTGGCTATTTCCCAGGGAAGCGCATAAACTACACTCTTTCGCCAAATTTTGTCGAGAGGAGTTTAGTTTGTGGTATTGGTAGATTTCCTAAGGAGGTGGAGGGGGGCGGTGGCTGATAAGTACCCTGGTTTGGCTGATAAATCCGAAAAGTTGGCTGATAACCAGTGGAAATTGGCTGATATTCCGGGGTAGCCATTAACGTTGGCTGATAAGTCCCCGGATTTGGCTGATAAATCAGAAAAGTTGGCTGATCACCAGTGGAAATTGGCTGATATCCCGGGGTAGCCATTAACGTTGGCTGATAAGTCCCCGGATTTGGCTGATAAACCCGAAAAGTTGACTGATAACCAGCGGAAATTGGCTGATTTCCCGAAGTGGAAGGTTGCATTGGCTGATAAGTCCCGTGATTTGGCTGATATATCTGTAAAGTTGGCTGATATTAAGAGAAGATTGGCTGATATCCCGGGGCAGCTGTTTACGTAACGGCGAAGCCAGTACATCCATGTACAAGGAAGTGATAATGGCAAAGAGGTCACACCCGTTCCCATACCGAACACGGAAGTTAAGCTCTTTAGCGCCGATGGTAGTTGGGGGCTTCCCCTGTGAGAGTATGACGTCGCTGTAAAATGACACCGCTGATATTCAGTGGTGTTTTTTTATGCCCAACTACCATGAAATCCTAAGGTTATCGTACTTCGAACTAAGTGGCGACTCCCTGTGAAAGTAGGACGTAGTTTCGCAAATCACACTTTAATTTATTTTCATTATAAATTGTCACGAAACAAGTGATTACGTGCCAAAATAAATCAATCTCACAAAAAAGTGTCACGAAACAAGAAATACAGTGCCAATTTAATTCAAACTCCTAAAATTTTGTCACGAAACATTATCTACCCGTACTTACCTTGATCACTTCAATGTAATTTCAATTGTAAGATTTGAAAATTACAGTAAAATATATAAAACTCCTAAAAATTGGAGTAGCACAATCAAATGATGCAGGGAAGTTAGTTTCGTATGATAGGGGTAGTTTATTTATTATGCTGAAGCGTTTAAAAAAGGGAGATAAAATCGGTATATATAGTCCTTCATCTCCTGCAACAGTTTGGGCGTATGAACGTTTTGTTCGTGCGAAGGATTTTCTTGAAGAAAAAGGGTTTATTATTGTTGAGGGGAAGTTGACTGGACAATCCGAAGAGTATCGATCAGGTACTCCGAAAGAACGTGCTGAGGAATTAAATGAATTGATAAGAGATCCAAATATAAAAATGGTTATGTCGACGATTGGTGGTACCAATTCAAATAGTATGTTGCCGTATATTGATTATGAAGCGTTTAAAGAACATCCTAAGTTGATCGTGGGTTATTCAGATGCAACTGCAATTTTACTATCGCTCTATGCTAAGACGGGTATTACAACATATTACGGACCAGCACTTGTTCCTTCGTTCGGCGAGTTTGAGCCACTTGTAAACGATACATATCGTTACTTTGAGCAATATTTTATAGATGAAATTGAGCTACCTTATGAAGTACCTATGCCTCCATTTTGGTAGGATGAGCCTGTGAATTGGCTTAAAAAAACTACAGAAAAAACTCTTTACCCAAATGAGTGGATTACAATTCACGATGGAGTTGTTGAAGGAAGATTAATTGGTGGCAATGTGAATGCTATGTATGGTTTTATAGGAACACAGTATTTTCCGGAGATTCAACATGGAGATATTATGTTAATAGAAGATTGTATGAAGGACGCATCAATAGTGGAGAAAAACTTTGCCATGCTGAAACTACATGGTGTATTTGATAAAGTTTCAGGTATTATTTTAGGTAAACACGAACGATATGACGACTTAGGAACAGGGAAGCGTCCTTTAGATTTGTTACTAGAACAATTTGATGGTAAAGAAATACCTATTCTCGCTGAGTTTGATACTTGTCACACCCATCCAATGCATCCGTTAGCGATAGGGAAAAAGGTTAAGTTAGATACAGTTGCGAAGAAGGTTGTATGTGTTGAGCCGTGGCTTTAATTTGATAGATCAAAAAAAGGCTTAGTTCTTTTGATTATGAACTAAGCCTTTCGATATTTATTACTGTTCTTTCATTTCTTTCTTACCACCTGTGAAGAACCATCCAATTAATGCGATGGATAGTAGTACTCCGTAGAAAAATAATTTCCATGTTGTTGAGTGTGCGAATTCATATGGAATGATCCCGATATCTTTATGACTTAAAGTTAACACAGCTAGCTTTACTCCAACCCAACCAACGATAGCGAAGGCTGCTATTTCAAGTCCAGGTCTTGAGTTCAATAACTTTACAAATAGGTTGGCAGCGAAACGCATGATGATTAAACCGATTAATCCACCAATAAAGATGACTATAAATTTACCGCCATCCATTCCACCGATTTGAGGTAAATTTGTATTTGGTAACGTCATAGCAAGTGCTACGGCAGCTAAAATCGAGTCTATTGCAAATGCAATATCAGCTAATTCCACTTTAAATACAGTTCCCCAAAATCCTGATTTTTTCTTTTCTTTTTCTTCCACATCTTCATCTTTCTTTTTAAAAACGAGCTTTCGAACAATATGATTGATCGCGATGAACAACAGATATAATGCACCGATAGCTTGAATTTGCCATACGTCTACTAGGAATGAAATGATAAATAAAGACGCAAAACGGAATACAAATGCCCCAGCTAAACCGTAAAAGAGTGCTTTTTTCCTTTCTTTTTCAGGAAGGTGTTTCACCATAATTGCTAACACCAGTGCATTATCTGCAGCGAGTAACCCTTCAAGTGCTACTAACAGTAACAAAACCCATCCATATTCGAATAAAATTGATAACTCCATTTGATAATTCCTCCTTAAATTTTGTTAAACTTACTTAAAAGAAGTAAAAATAGTACAAATCAACTCGATCTGAACTGTTATTCTTAGATTGAGAGTTCATTTCATGTCTGATACACGTTAATGAAAAAATAAAAAACCTTTACCAGATACGGTAAAGGCTCAAATATAAAAGACCTCTACCTATGAATGGTAAAGGTCTTGCTAACAACGAGTTGGTTGCCAACATAACCGAGAAGAGATAGAATCTTCCGAAATGACGACTATGTTGTAAAAGCTACTCCCCTTTAGGAGAACTATTCAATTAAGTAAATTAAGCATAAACTATTCAACTAAGAAAGTCAATTATTTATTCTATAATACTAATGTAAAATGCTCGGATTGATGAAAATTTTCTCTTTTCACAAGCAGATACTCCGTAAGTTCTAAATAATAAATGATATTATTAATACAATAAAAAATAATGAATATGATAGGTTTAACAGTGGTATGTCGGATTTCTGTAGGAAAACTAGATGAAAGGGTGGAGAGCCTTGCATATTGAGTTAAATGATGATGTGAGAAATTGGATTCGTTCTAAAGGTAATCAAGTTACGGTGAAAATGATTGAAGTGAACTCATGTTGTGCACCAGGTGTACAGGAATTATTTGTGTATACCGGAAAACCAAAGGATTTGCAAAACTACGAAGAGGTTAAGGAAGGGGATTTAACGATTTTTATTCAGAAGAGTTTAACATGCAAACAATCACTTTCCCTAAAATTATCTGGAATTAAACTTTTCCAAACCCTTTCTGCAAAAGTTCATTCTTAAAAGTAGAGATCCAATTAGAAGTACGCGTATTTCAAATTGGATTCTTTCTTTTTTTGCCTCCTTACGTTGAAGCATTTATTTAGCTTAATACTGAAATTTAGTAGATAATAATGGTAACAACACCATTAGATTTGTTGGATATCCAATGATTTTTACATTGTTGCTAAAGTAGGAGGAGAAATTATGGAAGAAGTGAAAACGGATCCTCGAATAATCCGTACAAGAAAATTAATCATGGACCTTTCATAGAACTTTCCAGTAAAAAAGAATTAGTCAGGATGTAACTCCTGAAGAATATATAAAAAAGGTAATTTCATTTATAACAAATGGGATTAATAAATAAAAGTGGGGGTTAATTACATTACCCCCACTTCATGTTTACCAGCGAAATGCTCTTACAAGTGCAATTCCTAATATTGTTCCAAGTGCAATACCAATTCCGAAACCGCCGCCAAAGCCCCAGAAACCTAAACCATAGCCTCCGCGGCTTCCTCTTCCACCACGACCTTGATAAGGCATGATCCAAACCATTTCTCTATCTACTTTTGTAATTCGACCGATATGTTTTTGCCCACGATTATCCGTAATGCAAACTACTTTTCCCATATAACTACAACAAAGATCATATGCCTGTCTTTTATTCATCTTCTAACCTCCTTTACCTTAGACTTTTAATACTATATTCACGAGAAAAATGAACACACGAGTTATTAGTCTAAAACATATGTTAGAAAAAAGGAGGGATAGTATGGCAGTTGAAAAGACAAATACATTACTTGAGAAATTAGTTGATATGTCCTGTCACTCATTAGAGAATTCACCTATAAACTTTCTCCTAGATTGGATCTATGACCAGTTACATAACTACTTTCCAGGTCTTCCTCGAGAAGAAATTCATTATGAATTATTATGTCAAGGGATGTTTAACCTTGAGGAAATAGTAGAATTGGATAAAACTTTGACGTTGTTGAATAAGAAGCAGGTGTTTGAAATTGTTCAAGAGGAATATGAGCATTTGAAGAGATTTTGGAATGGTGAAGAGGTACCAATTTTTATTTTCCCTCTAACAAAATATAGGCCGATGATTGATGGGATCGAGGCGAATAAAAACGGGGTGTCTTATGGGAATGTCATTTTTTTATTTATTTCTCCTGAACTTAAAAATACGGAATTAAAAGCGATGATTGCTCACGAATATCATCATAGCTGTAGGTTGAGTAGGTTAGATAAAGTTCCCGAAGAGATGTCTTTATTGGATTCATTGCTCCTTGAAGGGATGGCGGAGTGTATGGTTGAGGACTTGTATGGAAGGGAATGGTGTTCACCATGGATTTCACGCTATTCGGAGGAAATGCTCCAGAAAATTTGGAGTAAGGTATTTGTTAGATCCCTTAATATGAAGGGTGTCGAGAATCATGAACGATTTTTATATGGGGATGGATCAAAGCGACTTCCGAATTGGATCGGGTATTGTTTGGGGTATAGGATTGTGAGGTCTTTTTTGAATCGGAAGAGGTATGTAGACCAGAGAATGCTTTTAAAGATGAGTTCGGAGGAGATAGTGGCGGGTTCTGATTTTGGGTGATATTGGTGGATGGTGTGGGACAACAGGGACAGGAAAAGTGTCCCACGAGATTTTGGGACAGAAAGACTGTCCCCAGTGTCCCTAATCCAACTGCTTCTTCTTCAACTTCGTTAACTGGATAAAGTTTTCATCTCGTTCTCGAATTCGTTTTGCAACTTCCGCTGCGTCATGTATAAACAATCCACATCCGGTTTTCGTTCCAAGTTCCCCTTTTTGAACCTTTTCTTCAATGAAAGCGGGTACCTTTTCATCCTTCGATAAAACAGGGGAGAGATTTTCTACGACGCTTTTCCAAATATCTAGTCCACCAAAGTCAGCTGTTTCAAGAGGTCCAATGAATGCCCATCTAAAACCTGGACCAGCTGTAATTGCTAAATCAATGTCTTTTCCATCTGCCACGCCTTCACTAACTAAATAAAATGCTTCCCTAACCAATGCTGCTTGCAATCTGTTTGCAATTAAACCAGGAACATCCTTTTTTAAAATGACTGGTTGTTTACCTATTAACTTCAGTATTTCTAAAGCTCGATCAATTATTTCTTGTGGTGTTTCAGGACTTTTCACCACTTCAACAAGTGGTACTAAATGAGCTGGGTTAAAGAAATGTGTAATGATCAGACGATTCCGGTGTTGAAGACCTTCAGCTAATTGTTGAATTGAGAAAGTCGACGTATTTGAAGCAATGATCACATCTTCATTTATCACTTCTTCTAATTGTTTAAATAAATCAAACTTCGCCTTTAAGTTCTCAGATACAGCTTCAATAATAAATGAAGTCCCATCTACGGCTTCCACCAGATTAGTAGTTTGACTTATCTGTTGTAATGTCTTTTCTTTATCTACAGGCGTTAATGAATTTGATTCTATCAACAAATCTAAGTTGCTTGAAATGCGAGTTAATGCTTGGTTCAAAAATTGATCATGAATGTCATATAATGAAACCTCGAAACCTGCTTGTGCAAAAAGTTGGGCAATGTCATGTCCCATTGTACCTGCGCCGAGTACAGTTATTTTTTCCATTTTGAAACCTCCGTATTTACTTGATTTTTTTGTCTCAGTAATTCTCCTTAATAATCTATATTCCTTCCAATCTATACTTCAAAATATGATAAACTTTATATGTTAATGATTGAAAATATATAATATAAGCATAAGCATTATATACATATATAGGTAAAAATTAGTGCTTTATAGTTTGAATATCATATTGTCGGGATTAACTGAAAAAATGTAGGGAATAATTTAATTTTTGTAGGGATTAACTGAAAAAATGTCGGGAATTCATTCGATTTTGTCGGGATTATGTATCCGATGTACCAAATCATATTGAAAGTGGTTATATGTAGGGGGGGATTAATGTGTTAATAAAACCAAAGAAATTGAATCCGGGTGATCGTGTTGCAACAGTAAGTCCTTCTTGGGGAGGCGCTGGTGAACTAGAACTTCGATGGCGCTATGAACAAGGGGTTAAGAGATTAGAAGAAGTATTTGGGTTGGAAGTTGTACCTATGCCTAATAGTTTAAAAGGCGCTGATTATCTTTATCAAAATCCACAAGCTCGCGCGGAAGATTTGATGACAGCTTTTAAGGATGAAAGTATTAAAGGAATCATTGCAAATATAGGTGGAGATGATAGTATTCGTTTACTTCCTTATATCGAGTTTAATGTGATCCGCGAAAACCCGAAAATTTTTATGGGTTATTCAGATGTGACCATCTCTCATTTATTTTGTCTTAAAGCGGGAATATCTTCATTTTATGGACCAGCCATTTTAACCGATTTTGCTGAAAATGTTGAGATGGATCCATATACGGTAGAAATGGTATATCGAACGCTTTTCTCAAATGAAGTGATTGGTGAAATTCAACCAGCTAACAAATGGACAAGTGAGCGATTAGAATGGGTTGAGTCAAACAAAAATCAAAGACGAACTATGAATGAAAACACTGGGTATGAGCTACTCCAAGGAACTGGTGTCGTGCAGGGGCGATTAATTGGAGGATGTATGGAAGTACTGGAGTTTGCAAAAGGAACCGAACTTTGGCCAGAGAGCAAATACTGGGAAAATAGTATTCTCTTTTTTGAAACATCTGAAGATAAGCCGGAGCCAAATCTTATCAAATATTGGTTACGAAATTATGCTGCTCAAGGTATACTTCAAAAAGCGAATGGTATTATTTTTGGTAAACCGCAAGATGAGAAGTATTACGAGGAATATAAAGAAGTAATTCTAAAAGTCATGAAAGAATTTGATCTGGAGGATTTGCCAATTCTTTATAATTTGAATTTTGGGCATACGGAACCGAAGTTTATATTGCCATACGGCGCAATGGCTGAAATTAATTGTAATAAAAAGACTTTCACGATTCTAGAAAACGGTGTGGAATAGTTGTAGGTCGTTGAGTGATTTAATAGATTTTCAATGTGGAAAGCATTGATTCTTGAAGGATTAATGCCTTTTTTTGTTGAAGTTTTACACTATTGATTCGTTTTGAAATATACATTATTCAATATTAGGGGGAGAAAAGTATGTGGATTCAAAGATTCGTAGAAACAAAAAGGGGTAAGTTTGAACTCTTTGAGAAAGGGGATGGGGAGCCATTAGTAATCACGCATTTATATAGTGAGTTTGATATTCGTGGAAATGCATTTGCAAGTTCATTTACTGAATTGTACCATGTGTACTTAATTAATCTTCGTGGTGCTGGTAATTCTGTCGGTGCACAAAACGAAAGTGAATATAGTATGGATGAAACGGTGCTCGATTTAGAAGCTATTCGTGAGGCACTTGGAATTGACAAGTGGGCTTTTGGTGGTCATTCAACTGGTGGAATGCTCGCTTTAAAGTATGCAGTACTAAAGGAATCATCATTAACTAAAATTATAGTAAGTGGTGCTGCAGCGAGTATACGCTATAATACTGACCCTAACAGTATTTATAACAATCAAAATCCAAACTTCAACCGAATTCGTGAAATTATGAATGCATTTAATGATCCAGATTTACCGGTTGAAGAACGAAAAAAATTATCAAGAGAATGGACATTAATGTCCTTTTACAAAGAAGAAAATTTAGCAAAAGCTTACGAAAAGCCGAGTAGTGCTAAAACGGTAGGGGAAAGACTTGATTACTTTAGAAAAGTTGACTGTCAATCGTATGATGTCACTGAACAAATAAAGCAAGTCACGATTCCGGCATTTGTATGTTCTGGGCTTCATGATGCGCAATGCCCATATCGTTTTGGTGTAGAAATCGCAGATCTAATTCCAAATGCAACTTTAACCACATTTGAACAAAGTAATCACTATCCGTTTTGGGAAGAAGAGCAAGCCTTTAATGAGTTTGTAAAATTAACTACCGAAACAAAACAATATAGCAAAAAGGTTAGTAATTAGTTTCTAAATAATAAAAAAGTGTAAATCCAATCCGAGGATTTACACTTTATTTATTAGTTTATTTAACTACCAATTTCGCATAATCAGGAAAATCAGTAATTATTCCATCAACACCTAAACTATACAGCCTTCCAGCTTCGGATGGATTTCTTACTGTGTAAGCATACATTGACATGTTCGTATGATGAACCAATTCCACAAGTTCTGATGTAACCATATTTAAGCTTGGATTAAAATAGTCTGCAAAGGTAGCAATTTCTTCAAGTTGATGGATCGTAATTTTTCTCCAGTCTTTGCTTACTAACACCGCATGAGGTATTTCAGGAAGTAATTTTTTTGATAGTTTAAGAGATTCATGATTAAAGGATTGAATAATAACTTCATGACTATCGTATTGAACTAAATTAAACTCTCTTAATGTAATCGCAACTTTTTCTTCAATTCCCGGATAAAGCTCAGGATACTTTAACTCGATTAATATGTTTACCTTGCCACCAAATTCAACCAAAAACTCATCGAGGGTAGGGATTGTTTCGCCTACATATTCTTTTCCATACCAACTTCCTGCATCTAATGATTTTAATTGCTTCAGTGTATAGTCAGAGATGTAACCGTTTCCATTTGTAGTTCGATTCAAAGTACTATCATGGATAATGACTGGTATACCATCTTTGGACATTTGAACATCAAATTCAATGTAATCAGCCCCCATCTGAATTGCTTTATAAAAAGCAGACATTGTATTTTCAGGAGCGTACGCAGATGCACCTCGGTGGGCAATATTTGTCATGTATCCTTTAAGTTCTCTAGGTACATATTCCTCTGCATAAGATAAAACGGATGCAGAGATAGGTATAAATAGGGCTGCTAAAATCATGACTGTTAATACTCGTCTCATAATATACACTCCTTTATGTACACAAATTTATTAGTATATAAATATTACGTGTTTAGGATGAAAGGACCTACATTTCGTTAATTTATGGTAAAGGGGTAGTGTTTAAGCAGTTATTAAAAGGGGTTGCTTAAACTCGGAGAGGCGTTCTTATAATCTATGGACTTGTTTTATTTTTTAGAATATTCAGTAAATATATTTTAGCAGATTAGATGACTTTTTGTATATAGTAAGTAAAATGTAATCTTTCGATATACGACTTTTTTGCTAAATTTAGTTAAATAGGAGGGGGATGAAGACCAATAGTTGAAGGAATTTATATAGAAAAGGTCTTCATAATGGTGATGAAGACCATTAGCGCAAGGAAATAGAATGGAAATGGTCTTCATAAGAGGGATGAATGAAGACCAATTACCCAAGGAAAATTGATCGAAAACGGTCTTCATAAGAGTGATGAAGACCAATAGCGCAAGGAAATAGAATGGAAACGGTCTTCATAAGGATGATGAAGACCATTAGCGCAAGGAAATTTATTGGAAACGGTCTTCATAAGAGTGATGAAGACCATTAGCGCAAGGAAATTTATTGGAAACGGTCTTCATAAGGGGAATGAAGACCAATTACCCAAGGAAGTTGATCGAAAACGGTCTTCATAAGGATGATGAAGACCATTAGCGCAAGGAAATAGAATGGAAACGGTCTTCATAAGAGTGATGAAGACCATTAGCGCAAGGAAATTTATTGGAAACGGTCTTCATAAGGATGATGAAGACCATTAGTGCAAAGAAATAGAATGGAAACGGTCTTCATAAGAGTGATGAAGACCATTAGCGCAAGGAAATATATTGGAAACGGTCTTCATAAGGGGGATGAAGACCAATTACCCAAGGAAATTGATCGAAAACGGTCTTCATAAGAGTGATGAAGACCATTAGCGCAAGGAAATATATTGGAAATGGTCTTCATAAGGATGATGAAGACCATTAGTGCAAGAAAACTGACCGGAAACTTTCTTCATTGCATCTCATCGGCATTGCTAAAAGAAGGAGAAATCCCGATTCGTATTGAAAGTGTTAGATAATAAAAAGTTTTATCTAACAACAGCAATCAAACCGAGGGGATCATTAATGAGAAAAAGTAATGTTGAAATCCCATTACGAAGTACGGGAATAGCAGTAGTTTTATTGAAGAAATTTGAAAATGAATATAAAGTGCTTTTATTAAAAAGAGCATCAGCTGTTTTGCATAACGCATGGTGTTATATTGGTGGGAGCATTGAGGAAGGGGAGACGGCGTGGCAAGCTGCTCTTAGGGAGATTAAAGAAGAAACAGGAATTACAAACGTTTCATTGTACTCTTCTAATACATTTGATCAATTTTATTCTCCGATTGAGAACTATATTTATATTGCACCGGTTTTTGTAGGATTTGTAAATGCAGAACAAGATGTCAATCTAAACCATGAACATAGTGAATATATATGGTTAAGTTTTCATGAAGCGATTGAACAAGCCACTATGCCGGGTAATGATGAAGTACTTAAATTTATTGAAAAACATTTTGTGAAAACAGCTCCGTCAGAGTTTTTACAAGTTGGGAAGTAAAGAGGGGTTATTAATTTGAAGGATTTATTTGTAATAGACTGTGGGGAAATTTACCTGAGGGAGTTTCAAAAAGAAGATGTAGATGCGATTTATGAACTTACTTCACAGCCGGAAGTGTATGAATTTTTACCAGATTGGAAATCGACAAGAGAACAACGTTTGAATTGGGTAACAAATTATGAAATCACCTCAAACAAAAGATTCTTGTCAGCAGTCCCTAATATTGAAGGGGAAAATTACTTGAAATTAGGAATAATTTTAAAGGATACTAATGAATTCATCGGGTTTTGTAATACAGGAATCAAAGATGAATTACCTGAACCGAATAGAGAGATTGCTTTTGCCATTTCAAAGCACTATAGAAATAAAGGATACACAACGAAAGCCGCGAAAGGATTAATTCACTACTTATTCAACCACACAAACACGGAACGATTAAATGCCGTTGTCCTAACAAACAATGTTAGCTCAAGTAAAGTAATTGAAAAATGTGGGTTTAAATTAGTAGGGGATGTTATTATTGAAATTGAAACCTATCATCATTACACGCTAAATAAGAGTGAATGGCAAGATAATCAATGATCTAAATAGAATAAAGAAACCCTTAATGTGTTTCGTCCTACACTAAGGGTTTCATTTTTTTATTATTGAGCTGTATAACCACCATCAACAGTTAGTGTGTTACCAGTCATAAATGAAGAGTCATCAGAAGCTAAGAATAACACGGCTTTAGCCATTTCATCAGCTGTTCCAAGTCGTTTCATTGGTGTAACTTCACGTAAAGCTTGTTTGAAATCTTCAGGAATAATTGGTGTGTCAATGTATCCTGGGCAAAGGGCGTTTACTCGGATATTGCGTGTTGCATATTCGAGTCCTAGTGAACGTGTTAAGTTAATAACGCCACCTTTTGCTGCATTGTAAGCTGCGCTACCTGCAGCTCCAACCAAACCGTACATTGAAGCTGTGTTAACAATTACGCCTCCGCCAATTTTCAACATTTCTTTAATTGCTAATTGGGCAACTAAGAATGTTCCATCTAAATCAACATTAACTGTTTTTCTGTATTCAGCATAAGTTAATTCTTCCGTTGGTTTTACAGCACCAATCCCAGCATTATTAAATAAAATATCCACTCTACCAAATGTATCAATCGTTGTTTTATAAACATTTGCAACGTCTTCTTCACTAGCAACGTCCGCTTTTACAAAGTTTAGGCTATACAGAGGAAAAATTAAGATTTATATTTAAAGATTTCAAGGAAATTAAGATAGGAAAAATGAATGGTTTCGATCCACCTAATGCTGTTTTTGGTGTACCAGATTTTTTAACTGTCCTATTCCAAAAAACTTCGTAGATCTTGATAATTTTGAATATAGGTTTCAGCTTACAAAGTGATAGAGCGTTTATACTATAAGAGAGATAACATAAAGTGTGCAATTTCAACTGTTGAGATTGCGCTTTTTATTTTTATATTAAAAAATTTTAAAAAATAATAAAAAAAATTTCTCAATCATAAAAAAATTGATAGGAATATTGTAAATTGGTGTATAATTAATGGGAGTATTATCAAAATTAAGAAAATTGGGGTTGATGAATGAAAGATGGTAGTTAGAGATGCACTTAATAAGGAAGTAACTATTTTTAATCATAGTGGTAATAAGATTATTACAGAAGACAAAGAAATTAACATCATTGCTAGATTAGAAGAGCCGCTTGTCGTTGTATTAGGTAATGTACTGGATGATGAGGAATGTGAGGCATTAATCCAATTATCAAAAGATCGTCTTCAACGTTCTAAAATCGGAAGTACAAAAGAAATTAGTAATATACGAACAAGCAGCGGTGCGTTTTTAACGGATGTAAAACATGAGGTAATAACGAGAGTTGAAAAAAGGGTATCTACCATTATGGGCATTCCAGTAGAACATGGGGAAGGCCTACATATATTGAACTACAAACCGGGTCAAGAGTACAAAGAGCATTATGATTATTTTGCTTCTACAAGTAAGTCGGCGAGCAATAACCGTATTGCGACACTTGTCCTTTATTTAAATGATGTGGAAGATGGGGGAAGCACTTATTTCCCTAAACTAAATTTTTCAGTATGTCCACATAAGGGAATGGCAGTGTACTTCGAATACTTCTATAACGACCAAACTTTGAATGAACTAACTTTGCATGGCGGAGCACCTGTTGTACAGGGAGAAAAATGGATCGCTACGCAATGGATGAGAAGACAAAAACTTTATTAAATAAATATGTACTGCCATGATTTTTGGCAAAATAAGAAGAGGCATTAATCCGAACAAGGGTTGATGCCTTTTACCGTTAATCCATACTTTAAGTATTGTTCATTCCCATAGTTATGTAGCTGGAGATTAATATAATTACCTTACTTTGTGCTGGAGTAAGGAAATATCATTAGAGAATTTAGGAGGTACATATGAGAAATAGAGGAGCAGCTATTATAATAGAAGAAAGTAAAGTTGCAGTGATTAAAAGAACTAGAGCTGGACAGGTTTATTATGTTTTTCCTGGTGGAGGAATTGAAAAAGGCGAAACTCCTGAAATGGCAACGAAAAGAGAAGTATTTGAGGAGTTAGGTGTGAACATCATTGTTAAAGACTGTATTAAAGTAGTTGAATATAATGGAACTCAGTATTACTTCCTTTCAGACATCATTGGTGGTAAATTTGGCGCTGGTTTAGGTGATGAATTTACTCATACGAACATGGATAGAGGAACTTATGAACCTATGTGGGTAGAAATAGACAAGCTATCATCACTAGATATTCGACCAAAGGAAGTTGCGGAGAAAATAAAATCCATATTTATGTAATGAAAAATATTCTCGTAATCTTGTTGTAATATATAAGTAAAAAATCTGTATTATATTATAAAAATATAAAACTGTCAATAGTATTTCGATGGTAATATACTTTTCTATTGGCTGATATTGGTAGAATTATAGAATGAAAACCCCTATTCTATTAGGATTTTAAACTAAACTTCCTTTCTTACCAGTTTATGGACCAATTATTACAAAAATCGTGCTGTAATATTGGTATTGTAAACGAAAGGGAGGAATTTAAAAATGAAAAAATTATTAGCAACGTCTGTAATCGCAGCGTCATTATTCGGAGCATCTTTTTCTCAAGCAGATGCAGCAAGTTTAAATAAAGAAGTTAAAATGGAATCGAATCCTCAAGTACTCCAAGTTATTAAAGGGGATCAAATTCAAGCATTCGCATATAAATTAGTAAATAACTCATTACAAAATGGAAAAATCGATCTAAATCAAATTGAAGCTCTATTAAACAAAACATTAAATGGTATTGATGCTAGTAATATTATTAAATCATTAAAAGTAGCCGAGAAAGCTCCTACAACGCAAGCACCACAAAAAGAAACTACTAATAAAACAGTAGAAAAAGAGGTAACTACACCTCAAGCACCGGCAAAACAACCGACTGCTCCAGCAAAACAACCAACAGCACCAGTAACAAACAATAATAATACAAAAGCTCCAACAAATAACCAACAAGTTGAAGCACCTGTAAAACAAACGCCTACTGCAAATGTAAATCAATCAATCTCTGATTTTGAGAAACAAGTAGTAGATCTAACAAATGCTGAGCGTCAAAAAGCAGGTTTAAAACCACTTGAAATTCATACACAATTAATGAATGTAGCTCAAGCAAAATCTGACGATATGGCGAAAAACAATTACTTTAGCCATAACAGTCCAACTTACGGTAGCCCATTCGATCAAATGAAATCAGCTGGGATCTCATATCGTGCAGCAGGTGAAAACATTGCAAAAGGTCAAACAACACCAGCTCAAGTTGTACAAGCTTGGATGGAATCACCAGGTCACCGTGCAAACATCTTAAATGCTAACTTCACTCACATTGGTGTAGGTTATGTAGCAAACGGTAACATCTGGACTCAACAATTTATCGGACTTTAATAGATAAATAGATAATACATTTAAACAGACAAAAAATAATTGAAATATTCAAGGAAAAAGATTTTAGAAGAAGAACAAAAATTGTTATTGTTTAAAAGAATCTTGATTACTATTGAGATCTTTTAATACGTCCATAATGACAGGCTTTGTGCAATTCTTACGATAACAAGAAAAAGCAGCGGATACCAACCGCTGCTTTTTTGTTTCATTGAAAAACTCAAGGAAAAAGATTTAGTATTATTTAAAATTTTAAACGAAAAATTTATAGTGCCAATATTTGAACATAAAATAAGTAGACAAAAAATGAATAATAAATTTAGAATTAGAGTCAAAGGAGCGTGAATAGGGATGAACAATTTCTTGGTAAATACATTATCTTCTAATCAATTAATAATTCCCCAACCTTCTGAAGAGGATTTAGCAGTTCTGCAACGACGCTTAGAAAATGCACAGCGTCATCAAACTGAGGATTTTGCTGAGTTTTCGGACATGGACATGATACAGTGGTTTCTCTATTCATCCAAACATTTAGATAAAACACGGGACCGTACTTCTAGATCAACTGCAGTTTATAAAAGAGAGCTTGAACAATTCTGCTCATACATTACGAATTATGCTGTTGAAATTGGGATAGATATTAATGAGATTAAAGAAGGTTCTCTTTTTAAATCTCTTCTCCCCTATCACATTCGTTTATATCAAGAGTGGTTAATAAACAACAGTCCCTATGTAAAAAAACATCCAGAGGGATATTAAATTAAAGCGACCGCACTATGAAATATATCGCTTTCTCGAATTTCTTTCTGATAACGAATACACGAAACTGATTCATTTATTAAGTAATGAGCGATTTGGTTTAAGGAGGGTTAATTTTGAGTACCGTTAATAAAAAAGGGCTGATAAGAACATCACTTATTGCAAGTGGCTTATTATTTTCTCTATCAATATTGAACGGTTGTGTAGAGGATGCAATTCCAGAAATAAAGGAAGCAGAAGAAAGTACTAAAACAGAAAAGAAAGAGGATGAGATTTCAGAAGAACAAAAAAAGTTGATGGAGGAAATGGAGACTGTTAAACCTGAAGATGCTGTAGAAAATATCGAAGATAATGTGAATGTCGAAGAGTTAGAAAAAATCGAAATCGAAAAGAAAGATAAATACACTGATATTAATGAATTTAGTGCATTTATTTCAGAAGTATTTTTCAATTATCATTCCGGGGCTATTGATAGCGAAGAATTATTGGAGTTAATAACACCCCATTTACATGAATATTTTATTGAACAGTTACCAGAAGATGAAGATGCTCGTATTGACATGTTTAGCACTATACAACAATTGTTCACTGATAATTTAAATAGCAAATTAAAATCGTATGTAACAACAACTTCTGAAAAAAATGATATTGCTGACGAAGCTGTATTTTTCCGTAAATATACGCTAGAAGATAACAGCTCTATATATTATGAAACTACTGTTAAGTTGGAAAATGGCCAATGGTTATTAGTAGATGATGTACCAACAGTTAGTTATGAGGATGAAAGTGAGGAAAATTAAGCGGATCTTGTAAAAAAATACACTAAAATTTTAAAGGAAAAGTTTCAAGAAGCAGAATTTCAAAATGATGTAGACAACATTTTCTTATATTATTATAAGAAGTGTACGATGAATCTTGAAAATAATGAGAGAAATTCTTGGATTTTTGATGATTTGGATAGGATGTTTAATCTAATGTTTCTACAAGGATATCTTGTAATGAATGAAACAATGAAGGAAAATGAAGACTTGTTAGAAGCTCCAAAGGAATCCATTACGTATGAGGAAGTAATTCAGGAAATACCAAACATAATTCGCACTTTGTTCAAGGAATATCCTGAAGTATTAAATGTGAAAATTTGTAATGAATTCGCAATCGACATATTAACTGCAATGGATCAGGGTTTATATGAAGTAATTACCAATTCATTTAATGAGATTGCCTACTACGGTGGATGTTATGCTTATATCCATAAATTTGAAGAGAATATTATCCGAGAGCATAAAAATGAATTAACCTCTTTTGAAGGTTTACATTTTTTAACTCCACAAGTGTATATGTATCAAAAGCCCAATGATGAATCATTAACGTACGAATTATATGGATGGGCAGGTTCAGTTTTAAATAACCAATGGTTGGGAAGAGTTCAATTCAATCCATTTAAAAAGGATGATGATTCTCTTTTAGCTGAAATCATGTTATCCGATTTAATCGCTGCAGCTGAAAAAAATGAAATTATCTCGTTAATTATGAATATTTTAAAGAATACTACTAAAGTTGCGGATAATGAAAAAACAATATTCATCAATCATTTCAACGTCTCTACAACAAATACTTATGTTATTGAAAATGTAGCAGTACAAGCTAAATAAATTATTAAATAATAGTAAAATAATCTAATTTTAAAATTCATACAAACAAAAACCCCGGTCTAAATAAGAACGGGGTTTAAATTTATTCAAAATTAGTGCTCAATTGCTGAAGAATATCATATTTTAACTTTTTTAATCGTTACTATTGAATCAAAAAATCAAATGGTTTAGAAAGTATTGTTATAAGTTGAGATATTTTAACCTTTCTCCTTGAACCTAGTCTTTGAATAATAATAATTATTACAATATTGAAAATTATAAATTTTTACATTAAAATACAATTAATACCATTTTAGGGTAAATTTTTTACTTGGAGGTTGTTTATATGAAACACGTTTTTAAATTAGTATTTGCACTATTCATGGGGATAGGCGTTTCTCTATCTTTAAATTCATATGCATCCGCAAGCCAAATTGAAACGCAAACAGCACCCTTAAGTGAGTATGAAGAAATACTAAATAAACTTTCAAAGGAATATGGAGTGGAATTTTATATTAATCCGGAAAAGAAAGATTATTTTTATGACAGAGTAAAGAATATGAGTATTGAAGAATTTGAGAAAAAACAAAGAGAACAGTATCAAGAATACTTAAAACAAGATCTCAATGATACTATTCAAAACCCAATAGTTACTCCTTTATCTATAACTGAAAATATTACACAATACAAATCTTTAAGTTACAACACTTCAGCTTATTTAAAATCAACTGTTTTTAGCTCTACAGGAAACCCAGGAACTTTCACATATCAAAGTATTAATTCATATGGTACAACTTGGTCTCATTCCGGTTTTCATTGGGAAGTTGATAGAAAATTTCATAGTTTAAGTAGTGATAGAAAAAGTTGTAAAGTCACACTTTATGGTCATCCAGAAGATGCAAATGGAGTTGCGCTTGCTTATGCTTTAACTGCAAATTTAACATTCTACGCGAATTAACAATTAAAAACAGACATGCTTTAAGTATGTCTGTTTTTAAAATTTTCCAGATATTTCGAATTAATTTGTTTAATTTTTATTAAAATGATTTATAATGACTCAACTTTCGCAGAGTGAAATCGGTAAATAAGCCTTGATATAATTAGGTAGGCCTGAGATCCACTGCTCCAGTTGACTTTGTATTAACTTTTTGATTTTCTTATTTGTTTGTTCAAGCGCATCTTCAAGAAGTTCGATTAGCTGCTGTAAAGCAACAGCCCAATCAAGTTCATTGACTTCGTCACATAGTTCG
>NZ_JBMIRP010000098.1:0-10125 GCF_049202975.1 Ureibacillus sp. MALMAid1270
CAGTTCGGGAATTTGCCTCCGGCTTCCTTCAGATTCCACCTCACGGTGGACACCCTTGCCATTAGCTAACAGTTCCTACTGCCAAGCCTGTAGTGGACTTTCACCACCAAGTTATAGCCCATGCCGGGCGCACAATAAAAGAAGAACTGCCAAAATGACAGTTCTTCTTTTATTAGGTCTATTAACAGCAACTACTAGCCCCGATTAAAACTAATCCCGGACCATTTTCATTTTCATCTTTGTCCAAAGTTAATTCTTCAACTCCAACAACTTGAGAATCAATTGCTACTTTGATTCCATTAATTGTTTCAACTTTATCTGTTTCTTGTGGTTGATCTAATGAAATTGAGAATTGTGGACCACAGCAACCAGCTACAGATGAAAGTCGAATCCCTTCTGCACCTTTTTCATTTAAGAAATCTTCTAATAATTGTTTAGCACCATCAGTGATTTTCATTTTTGGTTTCCCCCTAGTTATATTAAGCATCTGGAAAGATTCGTTTTAAAGCATCTTTCATTTGTGGTTTTACATTGATTTTTGGTCGTGCTTTCTTTGCCATTTCTTCTGCTTCTTCAATTGTATCAGCTTTTCCTAGCGCCAGTAGTGTACCAATGGCTACAGTCCCAGTACGGTTACTTCCTCCTTGGCAATGGAAATAAACATTTTCCCCAACATTATATGCACTAACAACTTTTTCAATCGAGTTTTTAATCGACTCATCTTGTTGTTCTGCATTATCAACGATTGGGCTATGAACTCGATTATAGTCTGTGTTTTCCTCGACTGCTTCTGCTCTTAAATCAAATATGATATCTACTTTCTCGTTTTTTACTACCTCTGGAATATCATCCGCACCTCCGATAAAGATGCGATTTTTTATTAATTCGTTATAACTTTTTTCTATCATGTTATTAGCCCCCGGTTACAATTGTTTACTCCAGTCATGAACTGCATTACCTTCTAAAAATCTTTCAGCATCTAATGCAGCCATACAGCCTGTTCCTGCTGCTGTAATTGCTTGTCGGTACTTTTTATCTTGCACATCTCCACAAGCGAAGACTCCAGGTATATTTGTTTCAGTTGTACCTGGTACAACGTTGATGTATCCTTTTTCGTCTGTATCAATTTGTCCTTCTAAGAAGGATGTATTTGGCGTATGACCTATTGCAACAAAGATACCATTTGCTTCGATAAGCTCTTCTTCATTCGTTTCATTATTTTTCACCTTTAGTCCTTGTAGTCCATTTTCACCTGCCACTACTTCTATAGGTGTTTTATTAAGCGCCCAAGATATTTTTGCATTATCCCTTGCACGATCTTGCATAATTTTAGAAGCTCGAAGTTCATTTCTTCTATGAACAACAACGACTTCATCAGCAAATTTTGTTAAGAAATTCGCTTCTTCTAAGGCTGAATCGCCACCACCAACAACTATTACTTTTCTATTTCTAAAGAAAAATCCATCACATGTTGCACAAGCACTAACACCAGCACCCATGTATTCTTTTTCTCCTGGAATGTTCAACAATTTTGCTGAAGCACCTGTAGAAATAATTAAAGCTTCTGTTTCAATTTCCTCATCATTTCCAATTTGGATTTTAAATGGTCTTTTTGATAAATCAACTTTAGTTACCCAGCCATTTTTAAATCGAGTGCCAAAACGCTCTGATTGTTTTCTCATGTTATCCATTAATTCAGGTCCCATAATGCCATCTATAAATCCGGGAAAGTTTTCAACTTCCGTTGTAATTGTTAACTGTCCACCTGGTTGACTTCCTTCAATGACAAGAGGATTCATGTTTGCCCTTGCTAAGTAAATTGCAGCAGTCAATCCTGCTGGTCCAGTTCCTAAAATAACTACCTTTTCCATCAATAACACCTTCTAGTTTATAATATAATCTTTTAACTTATCGTATCCAACTTTTTCTTCAGGCAACCAAGGAATGACTGCACATTTCGCAGCCTTATTTTCACTTACCTCTTGAATCCATTGCTTTTCAGACATCGCTTTCCCTTTTAAGATAGGATCATTTGTATAAGTAGCAGACAAACTTTGATTAATCACCCACCATGTTGGCGTAATACTTGCTCTTATTAAATCATCCTGTAATCTGGAAGCTTCTAAAACAGGTGTTGCTTCGGCAAGTGTCACAATAACAACGGCTGTCTCTTTCGGGTTACGAATTCGTGGTAATAATTCTTTTGCACTTTCTGGTACTTCTCCAGTGGAGCGTTCAATTTCCTTCGTATAAGATTGCGAAGAATCTAATAACAACAAAGTATGGCCAGTTGGTGCTGTATCGATGACCACAATTTCATTTTTTGCTCTCGCAACTACTTCTGCAAAAGCGTGGAAGACCGCAATCTCTTCTGTACAAGGTGATTCCAAATCTTCTTTTAAGTAGGCTAGACTTGCTTCATCTAAATGCTCACTGGATTTAGCTATCACATCTGCTTTATATTTTTCAACTTCCTGTTTCGGATTTATATTACTTATTGTAAGGTTTTGATTTAAATTGCCACTTTGGAATTGATACTCTAAGTGAGCAGCTGGATCTGTCGTTGTTAAATGAACAAGATGTCCTTTTTCTACAAGACCTACTGCAATGGCAGATGCTATCGTTGTTTTCCCAACGCCACCTTTACCCATTGTAAAAATTAATTTTGTGCCATTGGCTGAAAAATCATCAATCACTTTACTTAATCCAGGAAGATTGATTCGTTGATTATCCGTATCATGATTGTCGGTCTGGATATTATCATTGAACAAATTTCGTAGGTTTTCAATACCTGTTAACGAATACGATACATATGGTAAAGAGTATGTTGTAACGTCTTTTAAGTGTTTAGGCATTCTCTCTAAAGCACCACTTTGGCGACGATAAAATGCTGAAGAAATTTCATCATCTTCGTTGTGACTTTGAAGAAGACCATTAACAATTAACATTTGGTTTTGGATGCCTATTTCCATTAACTCTTTGGAAGCACGTTCAGCTTCTAAAAGAGCCGAAACGTCTGGTCTTGTTACTAATATTAAAGTTGTTTGTTTAGCATCTGAAAGTGCAGATACAGCTTTTGAATAGAGTTCTTTTTTATCTACTAAACCAGATAATGGTCCTAAACATGATGCTCCATGTGTACTTTCCTCTAAAAATCCATTCCAAGCAGTCGGAAGCTGCAAAAGACGTAATGTATGCCCTGTTGGTGCCGTGTCAAAAATAATATGGTCATATTGATTTACGATTTCGTTATTTGTTAAGAAACCTGTAAATTCATCAAAGGCTGCAATTTCCACCGTACATGCTCCTGATAATTGTTCCTCCATTGAAGCAACGATTGCTTCGGGAAATTTATCACGATAGGGGCCAACAACACTTTCACGATAAGCTTTTGCTGACGATTCTGGATCGATATTACTTACATAAAGATTGTCAACATTCGGAACCGCTTTCGGTGTACTTGTTAAATCAATTCCGAATACATCTTGCAAATTTGAAGCTGGGTCAGTACTAATTAGTAACACTTTCTTTCCTGCATCCGCAAATGCCACTGCTGTAGCACAAGCCGTTGACGTCTTCCCTACCCCGCCTTTTCCAGTTAAGAACAGGAATTGTGTATGAATCTTATCGGGACTAAATCGTTGATACATAGCCACTACCTTCTTCCTAGATTATTTCAATTGATTTAAATTAATCGAAAGTCGAGTTTTAGGCTTTTCATTTAACTCTTCTTCTTTAACCCCAAACCATTCGGCAAATTCCTTATTCGTTGGATAACTACCGACTTTTACAACTTGATCATCGACAATAATAGTCGGTAAAGCATCCAATCCTTTTTCAATGAAAATACGTTGCATTTCTTTATTCACTGCAAATACTTCAGGATTACTGGTTAACTGATAACGTTTTATATTAAACCCTTTTTGCTCTAATGAATAAACAGCTGATGCAACTCTTGTTAAATTGGGATCTACACTAGGTCCACAAACACCTGTAGAACAACACATTGCTGGATCGAAAATTTCAACTTTTGTCATAAAAATCCTCCTATATTATCAAATAAGCATATACTTATTTATAGCCTAAAAGAAGACCAAGAGAGAATACTCTTGGCTATATATTGATTATTCGCCTGTTTCAGCAAATCGTTTAATTCTGTCACCAATATCATCACGAACACGTTGGAAAACAGTCCACTTTTCTTCATCAGTTCCTTGTGCTTTAGCTGGATCATCAAAGCCCCAATGTTCGCGTTTTACAGATGGTGGAGTAACTGGACATTTATCTGCAGCATCTCCACATAAAGTAACGACTAGATCAGCATTATTTAGGGTTTCAAAGTCAATAATATCCGACGTTTGATTAGAAATATCAATTCCAATCTCATTCATAGCTTTCACAGCATTAGGATTTAATCCGTGAGCCTCAATTCCCGCACTTTTCACTTCCCAATCAGGTAACAGTTTTTTTGCCCAGCCTTCTGCCATTTGGCTTCTACAAGAATTTCCTGTACATAAGAAGTATAATGTTTTTTTAGTCATGTTGCGTTTTCTCCTTTTATTCACCTTATCAATTATTTTAATAGGTTGCCTTGTTCTATATAATATAATTCATCTAATAAATCATCATATTCCATTCCACATACCCATGCTAAGGTTTGGATAAAGAACTTTGATGGCTCTGTCTGGTTATTTTCTGTTTTTATTAGATACCCGTTAGAAACTTTTAATTGTTCTGCCATTTCTTGAACAGTGAATTTTTTATTCTCACGAATTTTTTTAATTCTTTCACCAAAATTTTCTTTTTGTTTAAAATGATTATTTGCTTTATTTACATCAAATACAATACCAGGTTCTCCCTGTATAAATTTTTTAATATGATCTTCAATATCATCTCTTACTCGTCTGAAATCATTTAAAATTTCTTCTTCACTACCCTGTGTTTTTGCTGGGTCATCCATAGGCCAATGATAATGACTTGCTCTAGGTAAGATTGCTGGACAACTTTCTTTCGCTTCCTTACATAAGGTAACTACAACATCCACTTCAGTAAGCAATTTGGCATTTACAAAATCGGAAGTTTGATTTGAAATATCGATACCTTTTTCTTTCATTACTTCAATAGCTAATGGGTGTACCCCTCTAGGTTCGATACCTGCACTATAAACTTTAGATGAACTTCCTAAATAATGTTGTCCAAATCCCTCAGCCATTTGACTTCTGCATGAATTTCCTACACATAAAAAATAGATTGATGGCATGTGAATTTCTCCTTTAGAAAATTAGTAGAGTTATGAATAAACCTAATAATGTAATAAAAAGTATCGGTATTGTTAACACAATACCTGTTTTAAAATAAGTACCCCACGATATTTTGACACCCTTTTGGGAAAGAACATGAAGCCAAACAAGTGTTGCAAGTGAACCAATTGGTGTAATTTTTGGACCTAAATCTGAACCAATGACATTCGCATAAATAAGAGCTTCTCGAACAATTCCAGTCGTATTAGTTTCAGCAATAGCTAATGCGTCAATCATTACAGTTGGCATATTATTCATTACAGAAGATAAGATTGCTGCTATAAAGCCCATTGCCATAGTTGCAACAAATAACCCTTCATTAGCAAATGTTTCAATCAAACTTGCTAATGAACCAGTTAGCCATGCATTACCTAAACCATATACAACCACATACATTCCAATTGAGAAAAATACGATATTCCACGGTGCGCCTTTAATAACGGCTTTTGTATTTACAACACTACTTCTTCTAGCCATTAGTAAAAAGAAGATAGCGATAATACCAGCCACAATAGATACTGGAGTATTAATAAACTCACTCATAAAGTAACCGACTAGTAATAAACCAAGAACATACCACGAAAGATGGAACATTTTTAAATCCTTAATAGCTTCGTGTGGTTTTCTTAATTTAGATATATCGTACTCTCTCGGTATACTTTTTCTAAAATAAATTAATAAAACTGTGATTGTTGCAATTAAAGAAAATAGGTTTGGAATGATCATTCTAGACGCATACTCAACAAATCCAATATTAAAGAAATCTGCAGATACAATATTCACCAAGTTACTTACAACGAAAGGTAATGATGTTGTATCGGCAATAAATCCACTTGCCATAATAAACGGAAAAATCATTGCTTCTTTAAAATTCAAATTTCGTACCATTGCTAATACAATCGGTGTTAAGATTAATGCTGCTCCATCATTTGCAAATAATGCTGCAACAATTGCCCCTAAAATACTTACATAGACGAACATTTTAACGCCATTACCTTTTGCAGCTCTTGCCATATGTAATGCTGCCCATTCAAATAAACCTATTTCATCTAATATTAATGAAATTAGAATAATTGCAACAAAAGATAAAGTTGCGTTCCACGTAATTCCAATTACTTCAGAAACATCATTAAAGTCAACAACTCCAACTAATAAAGCTAGAATCGCACCTCCACAAGCAGTCCATCCAATGTTCAACCCTTTTGGCTGCCAGATGACAATAATTAGTGTTACTAAAAAAATGACTGTTGCTAAAATTGCAGTTACCACTAAATTCCCTCTCCTTACTCACATGAGATGCGTAAACCTTGTTCTTCTAATTCTTGTAGATAATAGTCTTGGTTAGGGAGGTGCATTAATAAATTACAAATTAAAGGGTAGAAATTACAATCTCTGTTCAACGAATAAATAATCCATTGCCCTTTTCTTGCTTCGTTAACTAGACCAGCATCTTTCAATTTACGAATATGTTGACTAATTGCTGGTTGACTAACTTTAAAAATTTCTACAAATTCACATACACAATAGTCATTGGTTTCCAACATTTTAATCATCGTTAAACGAGTTTTATCACCTAATAGCTTCAATATTGACGCTGTTTCATCTATTTCCAGTATCGAAGTCTGCAACCTAAGCACCTCCCTTGAAAATTTATATTAGTATATAAAGATTTGCTTATATACTAATACACTTATATATATTATGCAATTGTTTTCTTGTGAATTTTTTATTAAGAAAAAATATTTGGTGCTTTTGTAAACTGCCCTGAAGTTGAACAATCACACCTATTTTTTACTAAAATATCCGCATTTCTTTAAAGGGGTTGTTCAACATTATGGCCCTTAAATGAAAACAGACGCATTTCTTAGAGAAACGCGCCATTTGCTTAATATCAGAAAAGTGAATGTATTGCAAAAGGACCCAAAGTTATTTTACTTATCCGCACTTTCGTACAAGTAGGGGTTGCACTAACATTTTATCCTAAGAGAAAAAAGATATGGGTCGGAACAGCATAAGAATTAACTTTTACATTATATTTTTTCAAGTATTCCTTTTAATTCAACCAACTTATTCTTAATAAAAGGGTCTGTTTCTTCAGGTAGCTGTTCTAATTTGAAAAATTCAGCTTCAATTTCTTGATTTGCATCAGGCGTTCCTTCTCCTTCATAGTCCGTACATAGATAACCTATTGCTACAATGTGATACTCATCTTCACCATTTTCTGGCTTTGTATAGAGTTCCAGACCTGAATAAACACCAAATAATTGTAATGAATTTATCGTTAGCCCTAAATCAGCTTGTATATTTCTTTTAATACATTCCTCAACTGACTCATTTAACTGCAATATTCCACCGGGAATACCCCATGTTCCACCTTTGTATCTATTCAGTAAAATTTCTCCTTGATTATTCAAGATAGCTACACTTGGTCGTACTATTATCAAAGGCGAGTTTCCAATCATTCCCCTCATATTTTCACAATAATCCATAAGACCCTCCTACGAAAATTGATTAATGAACTTTGTAACATTGCCTAAACAACAACTACCTTGAGGATTATTAATCTCGCACCCACACCGATTTTCTTTTATATTTTCACGAATATGTTCTACTGGATTAGGGGTAATTCCTTCTTTAACATATTGTTTAATTTTTTCTTTTGTCCAATCAAAACAGTAACAAATTGGTGTAGTTACTGAGCCATCTTTTTGATGAACGGCTACCTTTATGTCAGATACAAGGTACTTTTTAGTATTCGTATCAAAATAGACTACATCACAGACTTCGTTTGAACAAAAATAGTGATTTTCTTTAGCGTTTAAAGTTTCTAATGCAGATGGTTTAAGCAATGATTTTAGTGTAATCAACTTTACATTTTTAGATTTATTTTTACACGAAGGACAAATACCATTATTTTCATTTTTTATTTCTTTAACGTTACTACAACAATCTTCCATCATTCTTCCACCTTTACAATTTATCTTTTTCTATTAATATTCTTCTATTTTCCTTTTTTAATCCAATAAAGTTTCCGATAATAGGACATTTGTAAATATTTTTATTTTCAGGACATCTTTCTTTAAGGTCTATCAACATTTGTTCAATTTTTTTAAGATCTTCAATTTTACGCTTTATGTCCTCTAATTTAAGAACAGTGAAATCATATATATCACGGCACTTTACTTCGTTGTGATCGACAACCCCTAGCAACTTATCAATTTCATTTAAGGTAAATCCCAATTCCTGCATCCGTTTTATGAATTTCCACCGGTCAACTGTTTGTAGAGAATACATTCGGTATCCATTTTCGGTACGATCAGGTTCAAGAATTAAACCTAAACGCTCATAATACCGAATGGTCTCCTTATTAACGCCGCACTTTTCAGCTAGTTCTCCAATACGAAGTTGCATTTATTTCACCTCATATAAAGTATAAACCCTTTACCATAGTACAGGGTCAAGGGAAGTATTATTTACTATATTATCGTTCTTTAACTATACTGCCATTTACGATATGCCTTATTCAACAATATGGCCCGTAAATGAAAAATGAACGTCTATTCTTTTTTAGGAATTGCGCCCGATTGTTGAATAGAAAAAAATTAATAAACAGGGTTTTCAATGGAAACTTTTATCTATCTAATTACTAAAATAACATGTTAAACGCAAGCCATAAGTATCTTTTAAATAAGTATCAGTTGCCAAGATAATTTGTTTCATTGAATTTGTAATCTTCGATATCGAGACTCCTGGCTGAACAATCGAAACTTCAAATTCTGTTTCATAACCAGATTTCACCATCTTTTTTAACATCTGAAGTTTTTGTAAATCTCCCTTCTCAAACCTTGTTTCATCATAATTTTTCTTTCTTATGTTTTCTCGTTCAATCATTCTTTGAACAATTTCTAGGACATTATCATTCCACATGATTGATTTTTCAGCCTGACCACATACCTCATACTAAATCTGAAACCCGAGCGCCAGGACGATCTCCGCCTGAGAATTTACAATGATATAGATGAAAGTTGATCTTCCGAGTTTCCATATCGATTTTGACTGAAACGATATCTGAAATCTCTCCCGATCCATCATCATCAAAAATAATATCCGATGTTCGATCTACAATGTTATGTATCGTAGCGTATTGTATTGAATTAGTCTTTCTTTCTCTTCCTTGAGATTCAGATTTTATGTTTACCCCTAGTCCATTCCAGTCGATAGCAATTAAAGAGTCTAGTGGCAATTTAATATCACTTTTTGATTTGATAACTGTTTTTAAATTTTCTTGGACAACAATAATAGTTCCGTCATTTTGTATAAACGATATTTCTGGTGAAAACTCGTACATATAATCAGTCATTTTAACAGTTTTATTATTGGTCTTGACTTTCAGTTCTTCACCTTCAATTTGCTTAAAACTAAAAGAAGTATCGGTTAAAATCTGCTCAAAGACGAATATCCTTTCATTTATCCAAAATTCGAAACGAAGATTTCCATTAACTAAAATGGGATTTTTCAAATCCGTTTGAAAGAATGGATATTCATTTTGTTCTTTTGATAAATATAATTTTTTAGTAGAAGAATTGGAAATTTCAATAGTTTCAGGCATCATTATTTTATAAGGAACACCTTTTGGAAATTCCTTAATAACTTCTAATGTGAGTGAATTATTTAATATATTATTACTCAACTTTCGCACCAATAAAGTAGGTGATCCACGTTGATTGTTAATGGCCTGCGGCCTTTTCATTATGTTACTTGACAATCTTAATGAAAAATGAAAAACACCTCGTTCTTTTGGTATAGTGTAATTAACTAGAAAACA